>NZ_BAAAEP010000020.1:0-19021 GCF_039523075.1 Caenispirillum bisanense | reverse complement strand
TCATCGGCTGCACCCGCGCGGCGGCGCTGCCGGCGGAGGGCTACGCCGGCGAGGCGATGACCGGCTTCGCCCTCGCCCGCGCCGAGACCACGGTGGTGACGCGGCGGCTGGACGACCTCGACCGCTTCACCATGAAGGACGGCTACGATGCCGCCCAGGCCCTGCTGTGGGAACTGAGCGGCGCCGCCCCCTCGGCCGACGACACCAACACCTTCGCCTTCCTGACCATCGACGGCCTCAGCCTGGCCGAGGAACGGGTGGCGAGCGCCGTCGGCATGGCGCTGGGGGCGATCCCGCTGTTCGGCGGCTCGGCGGCCGACGACCTCAAGTTCCGCGACACGGCGGTCTATCACGACGGCGCCTTCCACCGCCGCGCCGCCGTGCTGACCCTGGTCCACAGCCGGCGGCCGTTCCGCGTCTTCAGCACCCAGCACTACGTCGCCACCCCGGCGCAGGTGGTGGTGACCGAGGCCGACCCGGCCCGCCGCATGGTGCTCGCCCTCAACGGCCGGCCGGCGGCGGAGGAATACGCCCGCCTGCTGGGCGTGGTACCGGCCGAGCTGACGCCGCAGCTGACGGCGGCGCGGCCGCTCATCTTCCGCATCGGCGGCCGCAACTACCCGCGCGGCATCGAGACGGTGGGCCGCGACGGCGCCATCACCTTCGGCTGCGCCATCGACACCGGCCTTGCCCTCTCCATCGCCGACGGCGTCGACCCGGCGGCCAACCTGGAGGCCCTGTTCGGCCGCCTGCGCCAGAGCCTCGGCCCGCTGGAATTTACCTGGGCCTGCGACTGCGCCGTGCGGATGCTGGAAATCCGCCGCCGCGGGCAGGAAGGCGGGGTGGCGCGGCTGTTCCGCGACAACGCGGTGGCGGGCTTCGCCAGCTTCGGCGAGCAGGTCGGCACCATGCACGTCAACCACACCTTCACCGGCGTCGCCTTCGCCCGGCCGGAGGCGGCGGCGGCGCCCGAGGTGGTGACCGGCAGCGCCCGCAACCTGCTCATCCACGAACCCGCCGCCGACGATGCACCGCAGCCGCCGCTATCCGCCGCCATGGCCTGGAGCGAGGCGGCCGACAGCGGCGGCGGCGGCGAGGTGGAGGAATTGCGCCGCATCGTCCGCGCCCTCATCGACCGCAGCCAGCGCGACGCCAACCTGCACAGCGACAATTTCTCGCTGTTCCAGAACGCCATCGTGCTGGAAGACACCGTGCGCCGGCGCACCACCGAACTGCTGTCGGTCAACCAGCAGCTCAGCCGCGAACTGGCCGAGCGCCGGGAAATGGAAGAGGCGCTGCGGGTGGCCAAGGCCCAGGCGGAACAGGCCAACCGCATGAAGAGCCAGTTCCTCGCCGCCATCGGCCACGACTTGCAGCAGCCGCTCAACGCCGCCCGCCTGTTCCTCGGCACCCTGAGCGAAAAGGTGTGGCTGGACGACGACCTCGCGCTGCTCGACCGCATCACCGAAAGCCTGGGGGCGGTGGATGACCTGCTCGGCGGGCTGCTCGACATCACCAGCCTGGATTCGGGCGTGGTGCCGGTGGCGGTGCGCGAGGTGCCGCTGAAGCCGATGATCCGCCAGCTGGGGGCCGAATACGCGCCGCAGGCCTCCTTGCGCGGCGTGCGGCTGAAGAGCCTCGCCGCCGACGTGGCGGTGCGGACCGATCCGGCGCTGCTGCAGCGGGTGCTGCGCAACCTGCTCAGCAATGCCCTGCGCTACACGCCGGAAGGCAAGGTGCTGCTGGGCTGCCGGCGGCGCGGCGACGGCGTGTGGATCGAGGTGTGGGATACCGGCATCGGCATGCCGCGCGAACGCCTGCGGGAAATCTTCCAGGAGTTCCGGCGGCTGGACAATCCGCGAGCGCCGGGCGGGGCGCGCGGCCTCGGCCTCGGCCTCGCCATCGTCGACCGCATCGCCGACATGCTGGGGCTGGAGATCACCGTGCGGTCGGAGGAAGGGCGCGGCTCGGTCGTCGCCGTGCGGGTGCCGCTCGGCAGCGGCGAGGCGGTGGCCGACCGCGACACCGCCGACACCGCCCGCGAGGCCGACCTGGAACGGGCCCTGCGCGGCCGGCGGGTGCTGGTGCTGGACGACGATCCCGCCATCCTGGACGGCATGCGGGCGCTGCTGGCGGCGTGGGACTGCGTGCCGCTGACCGCCGACGGCTTCGTCGCCGCCATCCGGGCGCTGAAAGACCCCGGCGGCCCGCCCGACCTGATCATCGCCGACTGGAACATCGGCGACCCCGACCTGACCGGCCTGGATGCGGTGCAGGCCATCTGCGCCCGGCTGAACCGGCGGGTGCCGGCGGTGGTCATCACCTCCAGCCGCGACCGCGAGGTGGCGGAGGCGGCGGGCCTGCACGGGCTCGGCCTGCTGCACAAGCCGGTGCGGCCGGGGCAGCTGCGCTCGGTGATGGCGCTGCTGCTCCTTTCGGCGGGCGCTGCAAACGCCCCGTGACGCAGCGTCACGAATGCGGGTAGGCTGACGGATCGCACGGTTCCAGAGGGGTTGAAGGAGGGGGCGAGAGCATGGCGGCAGCGGCGGAGCGCGACATCCTCATCGCCGGCGGCGGCGTGGCGGGGCTGGTGCTGGCCCGGCTGCTGGCGGTCGACGGCTGGCGGGTGACGCTGGCCGGCCTGCCGCGCGCCGCCGCCTGGGAAGGCATCTCGCCGCGGGTGGTGGAAGGCCTGCGCCGCGCCGGCTGTGCCGAGGCGGAAGCCGCCTGCGCCACCGTGGTGCCGCGCTCCGGCCGCTGGAACGGCGAGCTTCATGCCGCCAACGTGGAATGCCTGGTCGAACGGCCGCTGTTCGATGCCGCCCTGTGGCGCGATGCCGCCGCCGCCGGGGCGGAGGTGATCGAGGGCGTCACCACCGCCACCGACCGCACCGCCGACGACGGCGGCTGGCGCCTGACCGTCCGGCTGCCCGACGGCGGCGGGCGACATCGGAGCGGCGGTTTCCTCATCGAGGCGCGCGGCCGCAAGGCGCCCAAGGCCGGGCCGCCGCGCTGGAGCGGCCCCCACACCGTCGCCCTGGCCCGCGCCTATGACGGTCCGCCGCCGGCGCGGGCGGAAAGCGGCGTCACCGCCATGCCCGACGGCTGGGGCTGGTTCGCGGTGCTGGCCGACGGCCGCCGGCTGGTGCAGGTCTTCGCCGATGCCGCCGAGGTGCCGCCCCGCGATGGGCTGTCCGCCTTCCATGCGGCGCGGGTGGCGACGGCGCCCGACCTGCTGGCGTGGATCGGCGACGCCCGGCCGGTGGGCGAGGTCTCCGCCCGCGACGCCACGCCGCTGATCACCGCCGAGGCCGATGCGCCCGGCCTGCTGCGCATCGGCGATGCCGCCTTCGGCATCGATCCGCTGTCGGGCCACGGCACCTATGAGGCCATCGGCGGCGCCCTGATCGCCCGGCCGGTGGTGGCGACGCTGCTGCGGCGACCGGCCGACTCGGCGCTGGCGCTGCAGTTCCATCGGGAACGGGTGGTCGATGCCTTCCACCGCCATGCCCTGGCCGGCCGCGCCTTCTACCGCCAGGAAACCCGCTGGGCTGACCGCCCGTTCTGGCGCGACCGCACCGGCTGGGACGAGGCGCCGCCGCCCGCGCCGCCGCCGCCGCCGCCGCGCCCGCTGGTGGCGGAGCGGCCGGTGATCGAGGACGGCGTCATCGTCGCCCGCCGGGTGGTGGTGACGGCGCAGCACCGGCGCGGCATCCTGTCCATCGACGACGGGCCGCTGGCGCCGCTGCTCGATGCCGTGGCGGCCGCGCCCGGCGCCGGGGCGGCGGCGCTGGCGTCGGGGCTCGGGCGGGCGCCGGCGCAGGTGGACAAGGCGCTGGCGTGGCTCGCCCGCCAGGGATTGCTGCCGCTGGCCGCCTGACGGGCCGGCGGAGAACGACACACAGGGACACGCGCACGGCCGCCGATCAACGAGCGGCCGGCGACGGGACAAGGGGGAAGCACAGGCCAGGGACCGCCACGGTCCACAGGGAGAGTACGGAGCAACCGATGACCCGTTTCCTCATCGCCGATGACCACCCGCTGTACCGCGAGGCGCTGGTACACGTTCTCGGTCGCGCCTTCGACGATGCCTGCTGCCAGGAAGTGGCCAGTCTGGCCGATGCCCTGGCGGCGGTGGATGCGGCCGAGGCGGACCCCTTCGACGTCATCCTGCTCGACCTGTTCCTGCCCGGTGCCGAGGGCTTTTCCGGCCTGGCCGCCATGCGCACGCGGGCGCCCGACGTGCCGGTGGTGATCGTCTCGGCATCGGAACGGGGGGAGGCGGTGCGGCAGGCCATGACCCTGGGCGCCGCCGGCTACCTGCCCAAATCCTCCACCGCCGCCATCACCGAACAGGCGATCCGGCTGGTGCTGTCGGGCGGCTGCTACCTGCCGCGCCAGGCCATGCTGGAGGATCTGGCGGCGCCGTCCTCCGCTGCGGTCGTTGGCTGCGGCGGTTCGGCGGTGGATGCGGCGGCGGCCTCGGCCAGCCTGACGCGGCGGCAGGCGATGGTGCTGGAGAAGCTGGCCGAGGGCCTGTCGAACAAGGAAATCGCCCGCGCCCTCGACATCACCGAGATCACGGTGAAGGCGCACATCTCCGCCATCCTGCGCAAGTTCGGCGTCACCACCCGCGCCCAGGCCATCGTCGCCGCCAACCGGGCGCTGGCGGTGTCGGAGCGGTAACGTCAGCCGGCGCCGGCGGCCATCAGGGCTTCCACTTCGGCCAGCAGCGGGGCGGCATCCGAGGCGCCGCGCCGGGTGGTGGCGAGGCCGCCGCAGGCGGAGGCGAAGCGCACCGCATCGGGCAGGGCATCGCCGCGCGCCAGGGCATAGGCCAGCCCGCCGTTGAAGCAGTCGCCGGCCGCCACGGTGTCGATGGCCTTGACCGGGAACACCGGCACATGCCCTTCGCCGGCCGCCGAGCGCCAGTAGACGCCGCCGGCGCCCATCTTCACCAGGGCGATGGGCAGGCCGCGGTCGGTCATGGCGGCGGCGGCGCGGGCGGCGGAGGCGATGTCGGTCGGGCGGATGCCGACCAGGGCCTCGGTCTCGGTCTCGTTCGGGGTCATGCAGTCGACCGTCTGCCACACCGCTTCGGGCAGCGGTTCGGCCGGCGCCGGGGCGGGGTCGAGGATGACGAGGCCGCCGCCGGCCCGCACCTGCCGCGCTGCCTCCAGCGCCGAGTCGAGCGGCACTTCCAGCTGCAGCAGCAGCACCTTGGCCTCGGCCAGCAGCGCCGCCTGACGGGCGACGTCGGTGTGGTCGACGGCCATGTTGGCGCCGCCGATGACGGTGATGCAGTTTTCCGCCTGCGCATCGACGCCGATGACGGCGATGCCGGTCAGGTGGTCGGGGTCGGCGTAGAGGTGGCTGGTGGCGACGCCGAAATGGGCCAGCCGCTGCCGCGCCAGGGTGCCGAAGGTGTCGACACCGGTGCGCCCGGCCAGTTCCACATGACCGCCGAGGCGCGCCACCGCCACCGCCTGATTGGCGCCCTTGCCGCCGAGGCCGATGGAATAGCTGTCGCCGTGGACCGTCTCGCCGGGGCGCGGCAGGCGGGGGGAATAGGCGGTGACGTCGACGTTGGTGCTGCCGAAGACGACGATGGTCATGATGTCCTCCCGCGCGGGCGGCCGACCGAACGGCGCTCGACCAGCCGCGGCCTGAGCTTGAGGACGCGCGGCAGCGGCGCGCCGCCGTCCAGGTGGTCGATCAGCACGGCGGCGGCGCGGGCGCCCAGCTCCGGCACCGGCTGGTGAATGGTGGTCAGCGGCGGCGCCATGAAGGCGGCCAGCTCGACATCGTCATAGCCCATCACCGACACGTCGTCGGGCACCACCAGGCCGCGCTCGTGGGCGGCGCACAGGGCGCCCATGGCCATCATGTCGTTGAAGCAGAACACCGCCTCCGGCCGCTCCGCCGCCGGGCGGTCGAGCAGCCGCGCCATGGCGGCGCTGGCGCCGGCGACGGTGAGGTCGGCGGTTTCCATCATGGCGGGCGGCAGCGGCACGTCGGCGGCATCCAGCCCGGCCATGAAGCCGGCCAGACGCTCCGCCGATCGCGGGTGGCGCTGCGGCCCGGTGATGCAGGCGATGCGGCGGAACCCGCATTCGGCCAGATGGCGGGCGGCCAGCGCCCCGCCGGCGAAACTGTCGTCGGAAATGACCGTGGCGGCGCCCGCTTCCTCGGCATCCAGCACCACCGTCGGCACCTCGGCGGCGGCGGCCAGTTCGGCGGCGAGGCCGGGCTGCTGGTTGGCGGTCAGCACCACCAGGGCGTCGATGCGCTTCATGCGCAGGGTGGCGAGGTAGGCGACCTGCTTGTCGCGGTCGTCCTCGGTATTGCACAGGACCAGGCTGTAGCCACGGGCGAAACAGGCCGCCTCCACACTGTGGATGAGGGCGGCGAAGAACGGGTTGGTGGAGGACGTGACCACCATGCCGATGCTCTGGGTGCGGTTGCCCTTCAGCGCCCGCGCCACCCCGCTT
Organism: Caenispirillum bisanense; assembly: GCF_039523075.1. NCBI lineage: Bacteria > Pseudomonadati > Pseudomonadota > Alphaproteobacteria > Rhodospirillales > Novispirillaceae > Caenispirillum > Caenispirillum bisanense. The sequence continues at coordinate 12,530 of NZ_BAAAEP010000020.1, read as the reverse complement.
GGGGCATAGCCCAGACGGTCGATGACGGCATGCACCCGCTCCGCCGTCTCGGGCGCCACGAAGCGGGTGCCGTTGATGACGTGGGAGACCGTGCTGACGGAGACCTGGGCCTCCCGCGCGACGTCCTTGATGGTGGCCATGGCCGCGGTCCTGCGGGGTGAGGGAGGGCGCGCGGGCGACAGGGATGCCGCCGCCCGCGCCGGGCACGCTGCTTTTACTTCTGAATGACCTTGAGGGGAACCGGGGTGTAGTCCGGCACCGCCTCGCCCTTGACGACCTTGGCGGCGGTCTCGACGCCCATCTCGCCGATCATCGCCGCCTGCTGGGCGACGGTGGCGACCATGGTGCCGTTGTTGACGGCGGCGACGCCGTCGTCGGTGCCGTCAAAGCCGACCACCTTGATGTCGCGGCCGGAGGCCTGGATGGCCTTCAGGGCGCCGAGCGCCATTTCGTCGTTATGGGCGAACACCGCCTGCACGTCGCGCTGCGCCTGCAGGATGTTCTCCATCACGTTCAGGCCCTTGGTGCGGTCGAAGTCGGCCGGCTGGCTGGCCACCACCTTGATGCCCGCTTCCGCGTCGACGATGTTGTGGAAGCCCTGGCCACGGTCGCGCGCCGCCGAGGTGCCGGGCACGCCCTGCAGTTCCACCACGTTGCCGCTGCCGCCCAGCAGCTCGACAATCAGCGTGCCGGCCATCTCGCCGCCGGCCACGTTGTCGGAGGCGATATGGCTCGCCACCTCGCCGCCGTTGGCGGCGCGGTCGAGCGTCACCACCGGCACCTTGGCGCGGTTGGCGGCGCGCACGGCCGAGCGCACGGCGTCGGAATCGGTCGGGTTGATGAGCAGCACGCTCACCTTCTTGTTCACCACGTCCTCGACGTTCGCCAGTTCCTTGGCGGGGTCGTTCTGGCTGTCGAGCACCAGCAGCTCGTAGCCCAGTTCCTTCGCCTTGGCGGCGGCGCCGTCCTTCAGGGTGACGAAGAACGGGTTGTTGAGGGTGGAGACCACCAGGGCCATCTTCTCGGCCGCCTGGGCCGTCATGGTCGAGCCGAGGAGAGCCACGGCCGCCACGGCCATCGTCAAAGCCTTGCGCATGATGACACCTACCTTTCCCGGTTTCTGTTCTGTTGATGCTTGGACTGTGCTTCACGCTGCCTTCTTGCCGCGGCTGTCGACCAGCACGGCAAGCAGGATGACGGCGCCCTTGGCGATCATCTGGTAGTAGGACGAGACCTCCATCAGATTGAGCGCATTGTTGAGGACGCCGATGATCAGGGCCCCGACCAGGGTGCCGAAGATGTGCCCGCGGCCGCCCATCAGGCTGGTGCCGCCCAGCACCACGGCGGCGATGGCATCCAGCTCGTAGGCGGTGCCGGCGGTCGGCTGGGCGCTTTCCAGGCGGGCGGTGAGGATGATGCCGGCCAGCGCCGCCAGCAGGCCGGAAACGGCGTAGACGGCGATCTTCAGGCCGGTGATGTTGATGCCGGCCAGCCGCGCCACCTGCTCGTTGCCGCCGACGGCATAGACGTAGCGGCCGAAGCGCATGTGCGACAGCACGAACCAGCAGACGATGAACACCAGCGCCGCCAGCAGCACCGGCACCGGCACGCCCAGTACGTACTCGCCGCCGATGGCCCAGAAGCCTTCCGCTGCCTGGCCGTCGATGGTGCCGATGGGGCGGCCGTCGGTATAGACCAGGGTGGCGCCGCGCAGCACCGTCATGCTCACCAGGGTGGCGATGAACGGCTGCACCCCGCCGACCGCGATGACGGCACCATTGGCGGCGCCGAGCGCGGCGCCCAGCGCCAGGGTCGCCGGCAGGGCGATCCACAGGTTGGCGTCGGCGGCGACCAGGCTGGCGCAGACGGCGCCGGTGAAGGCGAGCACCGAGCCCACCGACAGGTCGATGCCGGCGGTGAGGATGACGAAGGTCATGCCCACCGCGATGATGGCGTTGATGGAGGTCTGGCGCAGGATGTTCAGCAGGTTGTCGACGGTCAGGAAGCTCGGGCTGAACAGCGACACCACCACCATCAGCAGCACCAGGCCGACCAGCGACTTGTTGGCGGCCAGGAACCGCAGCACCGGGTTGCCCTGGGTGGCGGGCGGAAGGGTGCGGCGCGCGTCGGTGCGGGGAGGGGAGGGGTTGGTCATGGCGGTGGTCCTTCCTCAGGCGACGGCGCGTTCCAGGATGCTTTCCTGCGTCGCCTCGCCGCGCGCGAAGGCGCCGGTGACGCGACCGTGGGACAGCACCAGGATGCGGTCCGACAGGCCCAGCAGCTCCGGCATGTCCGACGACATCAGGAGCACGCACAGGCCCTGTTCCTTCAACTGGTTGATCAGGCTGTAGATTTCGCGGCGGGCGCCGACGTCGACGCCGCGCGTCGGCTCGTCGAGGATGACCACCTTGGGTTCCGCCAGTAGCGACTTGGCGAGCGACACCTTCTGCTGGTTGCCGCCCGACAGGGTCTGCACGGCGGCATCCATGTCCGGCGCCTTGACCGCGAACAGCCGCATGTACTCGGCGACGGCGGAGCGCTCGCGGCCGCCGTCGACGACACCGCCGCGGGTCAGGCGGCCGAGGCAGCCGAGCGCCATGTTGAAGCGGATGGACAGCGGCTGGATCAGGCCGTCGGCCTTGCGGTCCTCGGTGACATAGGCGATGCCGTGGCTGACGCCGTCGCGCGGGCTGCGCAGGCGGACGGGCGCGCCATCCAGCCGCACGCTGCCGCCCCAGATGGGGTTGGCGCCGTAGATGGCGCGGGCCAGTTCGGTGCGGCCGGCGCCCATCAGCCCGGCGAAGCCCACCACCTCGCCGGCGCGGGCCTCGAAGCTGGCGCCGGAGACGCCCTCGGCGGTCAGGCCTTCCACCTGCAGCCGCACCGGGCCGGGCCTGGCGGCGGTATAGGGGTACTGGTCGGTGATGCTGCGGCCGACCATGTGGTGGATCAGCTCAGCCTCGCTCAGGCTGGCGACCGGGCCGGTGAAGGTCATGCCGCCGTCGCGCAGCACGGTGACGTCGTCGCACTGGGAGAAGATCTCGCCCAGGCGGTGGGAGATGTAGATGATGGCCTTGCCGTCGGCCTTCAGGCCGCGGATGGCATCGAACAGGATGCGGGTCTCGACGTCGGTCAGGGCGTCGGTCGGCTCGTCCATGATGATGACGGCGGCATCCAGCGACAGCGCCTTGGCGATCTCCACCATCTGCTGCGCGCCGACGCCGAGGCGCCCCACCGGCCACGACGGGTCGATGTGGTCCTGCTTCAGCCGGTGCAGCAGGGCGCGGGCGCGCTCGTGCATGGTGCGCCAGTCGATGGTGCCGAGGCGGGTGCGCGGCTCGCGGCCGAGGAACATGTTCTCCGCCACCGACAGGCCGGGCAGCAGGTTCAGTTCCTGGTGGATGATGGCGATGCCGGCGTCCATGGCCTGGCGCGGCGTGGTGAAGCGCACCGGCTGGCCCTTGAAGCGGATCTCGCCGCCCTCGTCGGGATGGTAGATGCCGGTGACGATCTTCATCAGCGTCGACTTGCCGGCGCCGTTCTCGCCCACCAGCGCCAGCACGCGACCGGGCAGGGCGACCAGATCGACCTTCTCCAGCACCCGCACCGGGCCGAAGGTTTTCGAGATGCCGTGAAGCTCAAGGAGCGGCGCCGTCATGGCCGGCCTCCGTGATGGGACGACGGGAAACTCCGACCACGATGGATCAGAAGGTCACGCCGGCATAGAGGATGACGTTGGCGTAGGGCGTGCACTCGCCGGTGCGCACCACGGCGCGGGCCGAGGCGGTCGTCCGCTTGAAGTCCTCGTGGCTGACCCGGTCGATGGCGATGGTGCGCCCCTGAGCCCGGCCCAGCGCCTCGATGGCGGCGACGAAGCGGGGGTAGAGGTCGCGGCCGGCATGCTGGAACTCGCCGGCGATCAGGACACGCTCGACCTGAAGCTCGCCGGTGATGGCATCCAGCACCTGGAGGAAGGAGGGCACGCCGGGAGAAACCGCCACGTCGATGCGCTCCGGGCCCTCGGGGATGGGCAGCCCGGCATCGCACACGACAAGACCGTCGGTATGCCCCATGGACGCGATCACATGGGACACTGCGGGGTGGAGAAGGCCGGTCTTCTTCATGGTGGTTTCCTCCCGGCGAGACCTACAGTCGTGAAAATGCCACCGCGCAAACGTTTGCGCAAACGTTTTCGTCGCCGCGGCGCAGCATCGGGCGGAACCCCTTGCATCGGCTGGAAAGGGGCAGGGGCCGCTTGCGCCGCCGCGGACAGGACAGCGCCGCAGCAGCGCAACCTGGTGCAAGACCCGGCGGCCCGAGTCGGGCATTCTGCTCCCCGGACAAGGAGGAGAGCCGTGCGTTTCCGAGACTCATTTTCCCCCGCCTCCCTGTGGCAGGGTGCCCGCGACAACCTGGGCATCGGCGTCGCCGTGTCGGGCTACGGCGCCGTGTTCGGCGTGCTGGTGGCCGGCAAGGGCATCTCGCTGGCGGCCATGGAGGCGATGAACCTGTTCATCTTCGCCGGCGCGTCGCAGTTCATCATGGTGGAGATGTGGCACCCGCGTGCGGTGGCGGCGGAGATCATCCTCGCCGCGCTGATCGTCAACCTGCGCTACATGCTCATCGGCGCCAGCCTGCGGCCGCTGTTCCTCGGCCGCCCCTTCGCCCACAAGGCGGCGGGTATGCATCTGGTGGCCGACGAGAACTGGGCGGTGACCATGAATGCCCACGCCCGCGATCCCGACGCCCTGAGCCCCGGCCATCTGCTGGGCGGCGGCCTGTGTCTGGCGGCGTTCTGGCATGCCTCCAGCATCGCCGGCCATGCCCTCGGCGGCGTGCTGCCGGCGCCGGAGGTGCTGGGGCTCGACTTCGCCTTCACCGCCGTGTTCCTGGCGCTTGCCATCGGCCTGTGGAAGGGGCGCGGCGACGTGCTGCCGTGGCTGGTCACCGGCGTCACCGCCTGGGCGGCGGCGGCGCTGCTGCCGGGCAAGTGGTACGTGCTGATCGCCGCCGTCGCCGGGTTCGCCGTCACGGTGGCGCTGCATGCCCGCCGCCGGTCGCTGGAGGAGTGCCGCGCCGATGCCTGAGATACTGCTTGATCCGCTGGTGCTGATCATCGCCGGCGTCGCCGTCGGCACCTATGCCCTGCGCCTGGGCGGCCTGCTGCTGGCCGACCGCCTGCCGCGCAAGGGCGCCATTGCCGCCGGGCTGGAGCGCCTGCCGGGCATCGTGCTGCTGGCCCTGGTGGTGCCGGCGGTGACCGACCTGGGCCTGCTGGGCATCGTCGCCGCCACCGCCACCGCCGCCGCGGCGATCCTCAGCCGCAGCCCGCTCCTGGCCATGGTGGTCGGCGCCGGCGTGGTGGCCGGGGCGCGGGCGCTGGGGTGGGGGTGAGGGGTGTGGGTTGTTGAACCACCAAGACACAAAGACACCAAGAATAGGTTCCTCATCCCGCCCGCTGCCGAGTTGAACGGACGGGTCGTGGTGAGTATTCAAGGGGGGCTGGGAGGCTGCCTTGGTGTCTTCGTGTCTTGGTGGTTAAAAAGCCGCCCGACCTCTTCGATTAACCCCCCGCTTCCTCCGGCGTTCTGGCGGTGATCTGCAGGGCGTGGATGCGTTCGGCCAGTTCTTCCTTCAGCACGTCGAACACCAGCCGCTGGCGGGCCACGCGGGTCTGGCCGGCGAAGGCGGTGGAGATGATCTCGACCCGGAAGTGGGTCTCGCCGCCACCGTCCACCGGGGCGTGGCCGTCGCCGTGGCCCTGGGTGCGCAGGGCGGCGATGCGGTCGGCGTGGCCGGCGTGGCGGTGGCTGTCGTCGTGGATGACCAGGCGGGTCGGCGCGAAGGCCTGGGTCAGCTTGGTTTCCATGCGCTCGCGGATGGTGGGCATCGGGGTCCGGTCCTTGCCTGAACAGGCCCCGAGGGTGGGGCGGCGGCGGCGGTTCGTCAAGCCTGCGGCGGCCGCTTTGTCCGGTTGCCTGGAAGCGGCAACGCCCGCATATTGTCGCGATGAACGGCCGCAGACATGCCCCTTATCCGTTCGGCGTCAAGGAACCGCCCCGCGTCACGGCCCATACCTGTGCCTGGCCCGGCTGCTGCGAACCCGCCGAATACAAGGCTCCCAGGGACCGCACCCTGAAGGAGTACGATTGGTATTGTCTGGCCCATATCCGCGAGTTCAATCGCAACTGGAACTATTACGCCGAGATGGACGAGACCGAGGTCGAGGCCTCGGTGCGCGCCGACACCACCTGGCAGCGGCCGTCGTGGAAGCTTGGCCACATCCACCGCACGCTGGAGAATTCCACCGCCGCCTATCGCGCCTTCAAGGCCGGGCGGGTGCGGGATTCGTTCCGGGTGTTTGACGAAGACATGAGCGCCGCCGCCGACCAGCGGCGTTACAACAGTCAGTACGCCGCCGGCCGCCCGCCGCGCGGCAGCGACCCCGACAAGGCGCTCCGGGTCATGGACCTGGAGTGGCCCTTGACGCGGGAGGCCCTGAAAGCGCGATACAAGGAACTGGTCAAGCGCTACCATCCGGACCTCAATCCGGGCGACAAGGCGGCCGAGGAGCGTTTCAAGGCCGTCAACCACGCTTACCGGACCCTGCTTGGCAGCGTCAGCGCCTGACGCCGCCGGCAGAGGGGCCCGGACCACACAGTGCAATTGGCTTCGAGGAGGATCATGGAGGTCGGCGCCAACATCCTGACGGGCACCCCGGACACCGAAATCTCGGTGCGCGAGGTGTTCGGCATCGAATCGGACATGACCGTTCCCGCCTTCAAGGACGGCAGCGAGTACGTGCCCGATCGCGATCCGAACTACCTGTTCGACCGCGACACCACCCTTGCCATTCTGGCCGGGTTCAAGTTCAACCGCCGCGTGATGGTCCAGGGCTACCACGGCACCGGCAAGTCGACGCACATCGAGCAGGTGGCGTCGCGCCTCAACTGGCCGTGCATCCGCGTCAACCTCGACAGCCACGTCAGCCGCATCGACCTGATCGGCAAGGACGCCATCGTGCTGCGCGACGGCCAGCAGGTGACCGAGTTCCGCGAGGGCATCCTGCCGTGGGCGCTGCAGCACGCCTGCGCGCTGGTGTTCGACGAGTACGACGCCGGCCGCCCGGACGTGATGTTCGTCATCCAGCGCGTGCTGGAGGTGGAGGGCAAGCTGACGCTGCTCGACCAGAACCGCGTCATCCGCCCGCACCCCGGCTTCCGCCTGTTCGCCACCGCCAACACCATCGGCCTCGGCGACACCACCGGCCTCTACCACGGCACCCAGCAGATCAACCAGGGCCAGATGGACCGCTGGAACATCGTCGCCACGCTCAACTACCTGGAGCATGACGCCGAGGCCGACATCGTGCTGAAGAAGCGCCCGGAATACGACACCGCCGAGGGCCGCAAGACCATCTCGGCCATGGTGGCGGTGGCCGACATGACCCGCGCCGGCTTCATCAACGGCGACATCTCCACCGTCATGAGCCCGCGCACGGTGCTGACCTGGGCCGAGAACGCCCAGATCTTCGGCGACGTGCCCTTCGCCTTCCGCCTCACCTTCCTCAACAAGTGCGACGAGACGGAACGGCCGGTGATCGCCGAGTACTACCAGCGCTGCTTCGGCGAGGATCTGCCGGAAGCCCCGGTGCGGGTGGTGGCGGTCTGACGGCCGCCCCATCCTTCGCCCGCCCGCGCGGCTGAAGGGAGTACACAGCAAGCATGGAACGCAGAGGCCCCGCGCCCAAGCCCCGGCCCAGCTCCAACCAGCCGGGCAAGCTGGCCAGCGGCGATCCCAACCCGACCGAACTGGTGAAGCGGGCGACCGCCGCCTGCGTGCGCGCGCTGTCGGGCGAGCGGGACGTGACGGTGACCTACACGCCGCTCACCTATGCCCAGAACGCCGCCTCGGTGGTCGGCAAGTCGGTCCGCCTGCCGCTGCCGGCGGCGCGCATGACGCCCGACATGGTGACCCGCCTGCGCGGCGTCTCCGACAGTCTGGCCATGCGCCTGCGCCACCATGACGACCACGTCCACCACCGCCGCCAGCCGCAGAGCCGCGAGGCGCGCGAGGTCTACGACGCGCTGGAACAGGCGCGGGTGGAGGCGCTGGGCGCCCGCAAGCTGAAGGGCATCGCCCGCAACCTCGGCGGCACCATTGAACAGCGGCTGGCCGGCGAGGGCTACGGCCAGATCAACGAGCAGAGCCGCATCCCCCTGCACGAGGTGCTGCGCCTTTACGCCCACGAGCGGTTCGGCGCCGTCGAGACCGGCCCCACCATGCGCCACATGGTCGACCTCTGCCGTCCCTATCTGGAGGGCAAGCTCGGCGAGCATCTGCCCCGCCTGATGGAGCTGATGGACGACCAGGGCGCCTTCGCCGACGAGACCCGCCGCCTGATCGCCGACCTGGAGCTTGAGGACGACGACATTGAGGAGGTGGAGCGCCGCGAGCAGGAAGAGGACGAGGCCGCCGGCGGCAATCAGGACAAGCCCGAGGAAGGCGACGCCGACGAGCCGCAGCAGGGCGGCCAGCAGCAGTCCGGCGACGACGGCATGGATGCCGGCTCGGAGGCGGCGCCGCAGGACGAGGCCGGCGAGGGCGACAGCGAGGAAAGCCAGGCCATGATGGCCGGCCAGGGTGAGGGGACGGAAGAACCCTCCGGCCCCAGCGCCGAGCCGGCCCGCCCCAAGCCCGGCCACAACGAGGGCGACGACCCGCTGCGCTATCGCGCCTACACCACCCGCTTCGATCAGGTGGTGGAGGCGGTGGACCTGTGCGACCCCGACGAACTGACCCGCCTGCGCGCCCAGCTCGACAACCAGCTGGCGCACATGCAGGGGGTGGTGTCGCGCCTGGCCAACCGGCTGCAGCGCAAGCTGATGGCCAAGCAGACGCGGTCGTGGGAGTTCGACCTGGAGGAAGGCATGCTGGACGCCAGCCGCCTTGCCCGCATCGTCGCCAACCCGCTGCACAGCCTGTCCTTCAAGATGGAGAAGGACATGGACTTCCGCGACACGGTGGTGTCGCTGCTGATCGACAATTCCGGCTCCATGCGCGGGCGCCCCATCGGCGTCGCGGCCATGAGCGCCGACATCCTGGCCCGCACCCTGGAACGCTGCGGCGTGAAGGTGGAGATCCTCGGCTTCACCACCTCGGCCTGGAAGGGCGGCAAGAGCCGCGAGATGTGGGTAGCCGGCGGCAAGCAGCCCAATCCCGGCCGCCTGAACGACCTGCGCCACATCGTCTACAAGAACGCCGACGCCCCCTGGCGCCGCGCCCGCCGCAACCTGGGCCTGATGCTGCGCGAGGGTATCCTGAAGGAGAACATCGACGGCGAGGCCCTGCTGTGGGCCCACAGCCGCCTGATCGGCCGGCCGGAGCAGCGCAAGATCCTGATGGTCATCAGCGACGGCGCGCCGGTGGACGACTCCACCCTGTCGGTCAATCCGGGCAACTTCCTGGAGCGGCACCTGCGGGAGGTCATCCAGGCCATCGAGACCACCTCGCCGGTGGATCTGGTGGCCATCGGCATCGGCCACGACGTCACCCGCTACTACCGCCGCGCCGTCACCATCATGGACGCCGAGGAACTGGGCGGCACCGTCATGCGCCAGCTGACCGACCTGTTCGACGAACCGCCCCGCGCCCGCGCCTCTGGTCGCGGGTGGGAACGGGCGGTGATATGACCTTGGGCGAGGGGGCCGGCGGCTCCCTCGCGGATGCCCGTCCTCCTGCGCTACACTCCGTGCCCGTCGTCATCCGGCGAAACGGGGAGGGGTGGATGAGCATTCAGGGGAAGGTGGCCGCCGTGCTTGGCGGCCTGGGCGGACTTGTCGCCCTGGCGGTGCCGGTGCAGGCCGCCGGGCCGGTGCGGGAGGTGCCGCCGCCGGCCTGCGCCACCATGAACACCACGGTCGAGATGGTCGAATGCGCCAGCTGGGAGCTGGAGCAGGCCGACCGCTGGCTCAATCAGGTCTACACCATCGTCCGCGGCGACCTGCCCGACGATCAGGCGAAGACCCTGCTGCGCGACGCCCAGCGGGCCTGGGTCGCCTTCCGTGATGCCGCCTGCGCCGCCGATGCCGACGAGGTGCGCGGCGGCACCATGGCGCCGCTGGTGGAAATCGGCTGCCGCACCTTCCAGACCAAGCAGCGGGCCCGCGACCTGGGCGCGCGGCTGCTCGGCATCGACCCGCCGCGGTTCGAGGCGGAGGACGTCGGCCGCCAGCTTGGCGCCTTCGCCTGCGACGGCCAGCTGACCGAGGCCCGCCTCGGCCTTTCCCCCACCGGCGATACGGGGCGGGAGCTGGAGGTGCAACTGCTGGTCGGCGACGGCGCCTTCGTCTGGCCCATCGACCCCAAGGCGCAGGACGCGGTGTGCGGCGCCGACGTCAGCCTGTGGGTGGTGGAAAACCCGAAGGTTCCCAACTGCCCGGCCCTGGCGGTGGATGACGGCCAGTGCGACCGCATCCTCGTCTACTGGGACGGTCGCGAGTTCGTCACCCGGCGCAACTGACCGCTCCGCCTATTCCGCCACCAGGGCGGAGGTCCGCGCCTGCTGCGCCATGAACTGGCGGCGGCGCGGGCGCGGCGGATGCAGGCCGGTGACCAGCTCCTCGTACTCGGGTGTGTCGTCGGGGCCGAGGATGCCGCGGCGGATGCAGAAATCCAGCAGCACCAGCGGGATGTTGAACTTGAAGTCGTCGCTGTCGCGCAGGCGGGCCAGCACCTCCTCGGCATCCATCAGGTGGAAGGCCTGGTGCTCGCCGTCGGTGGAGGCGGGGGTGAAATCGGCCGGCACCTCGATGTCGAACAGCACCAGCGTGTCCACCTTCAGGCCGGCGTCGCTTTCCATGGTGTAGCTGACGGTGCCGGCGGGGCGGGCGGTGCGGGCGATGGCGGCGGGCAGGCCGGTCTCTTCCTCCGCCTCCTTCACCAGGTTGTCGAGGAAGGTCATGCCGGCCGGCTGGCCGCCGCCGATGAAGCTGTCCAGCTTGTTGGGCTCCACCCGCTTGTCGGGCGCCCGGTGGCCGATCCACAGCCGGTAGCCGCCATCGGGCCGGCGCACGTAGCCGGTGGCGTGGACCCCCCAGGCCGACAGGCCGAACAGCGGCGCGGCGGCGCGGTCCAGGCGCAGAAGCTCGGGCTCGTGCCAGCCCTTCTTCACCGGATAGAGTTCCCGGCGCAGCGGCTCGACGGCGCCGTCGGCGGCCAGTTCCTCCAGCACCGTGGCCACCGCCTCGGACCGGTCCTGCGGCGTCGCCACGTCGGGGTGGATGCACAGCGCCGTCTCCTCCACCCGGAACACCGCCGGAAAGCGGGTGAGCAGGGCGGCGGTGGCGTGGCGCACCCAGCCCACGGCGGTACCCGCCACCAGGAACCGACGGAACCCGGACAGATCGTGGCTGTTGCAGCGGTGGATGTGGCGCAGGTAGCTCATGGCGATCCTCCGGGGCTGGCGGTGGGGGAGGTTCTTCCTGCACGGTAACGCATGGGGCGCCGTTGTGCAGCAATCGGATCGGGCGCAAACGACGGCGCGTTACGGTTGAACATCCAAAGCTTGAATTGTTCCGGGCGTCCAAAGGTTCCCTTGGCGCCCCCGGCGGTGCTATAGGAGGGCGTCACCGGCCGGGCTGACAGTCGACACGGGCCCCCAACCGCCGGTGCGGACGTGACATTTGAACGGATTCTGCCACAATGCTGACCGGATTCCGGGGCGGTCCCCGTGACCGCGCCGCTACGAGCGGGACCGAGGCGCCGGCCGGTGCCGACGTCCTGCCGGGGGAGAGCAGCAGCATGCCCGCGACCCTGATCGTCGTCGCCCTCACCAGCATCCTGACGGTGCTGTGGCTGTTCGGCGCCTGGCAGGCGCTGGTGCCGGCCGAAGGCTTCGGTGCCCTGACGCCGTCCGAAAGCGCCGCGGTGCTGGCCGCCCTGGCGGCGCCGCCGGCGGTGCTGTGGCTCGGCCTCGCGGTCGGCACCGCCGCCATGTCGGCGCGGCGGTCGGAACGGGCGCTGCGGGCGGTGCTGCACCACACCCGCCGGGCGACGGAACAGGCCGAGGTGCAGGTCCGCACCCTGCTGCAGATGCAGGAAGACACCCGCCGCCGCCGCATGCTGGAAGGGCTGGACGAGGCCCTGGCCGACATGCGCGGCAGCCTCGCCCTGATCGCCGAGCGCACCGGCCTGCTGTCGCAGGACGAGACGGAACTCACCTGGGCCCGCACCGCCGCCGGCGACCGCTGGGCCTTCGCCAATGCCTTCCTCACCCCCTGGGCCTACCAGCCGGAGCTGCCGGAAATCGTCGGTGAGCGGGTCGCCCAGGCGCCCGAGGCCGCCGCCGCCCTGCAGGCCTATCTGCGCCGCTGGCGCCGCCTGCTGGTGGTGCTGAAGGAGAACGAGGCCGACAAGCTGCTGCGCGAGACGCTGGAGGACGGCCCCGCCGACCGCCTGTCCGCCTTCTTGATCCGGGTGGAGAAGACCGCCGTCGGGCTGATGGCGCCGCCCCCCGCCCCGGCTGCCGA
>NZ_BAAAEP010000019.1:0-77071 GCF_039523075.1 Caenispirillum bisanense | reverse complement strand
ACCCGTGGCAGCCGCCGTCACCCTGCCTGCGGGAGTTGCGGGCGCTGGTGCGGCGTTGCGCTGCCTTAAAGGAAATGCGTGTTCAGGAGCTTCAGCGCCGCGCCCAGGGTACGGCTTCAGCCTTGGTGGCAAAATCCCTGGAGCGGATGATCGAATGGCTGGACGCCGAGATCGAGGCCGTCAGCGCCCACATCGCCATGCTGATCCGGGAGGACGAGACCTTGCGCGAAAGTCACGCGCTGCTGACCTCCATTCCCGGCCTCGGTCCTCAGTCGGCCGCCGTGCTGCTGGCCGAGATCCCCGACTTCCGTGCCTTCAGCCACAACAAGCAGATTACTGCCTTCGTGGGACTCAACCCGCAGGACCATCAATCCGGCACTTCGGTGCGCGGACGAGCCCGCATCAGCAAGATCGGCAACGCCAGGGTACGGGCCATCCTGTACATGTGCGCCCTATCTGCGCGCCGTCACAACCCCACCCTCAAGTCCTTTGCCGACCGCCTCAAGGACGCCGGGAAGACGCCAAAGGTCATCCTCGTCGCCGTCGCCCGTAAGCTGCTTGTTATCGCTTACGGCATCATGAAAACCCGCCGCCCCTTCGTCCCGACTTGACGCCCGACACGGTATCTCAGGGGATATGGGTCGGCGCCACCATCGATGTGGTGGCGTCCGGATGGACACCTCTCCAAAAAGCTCCCACCTATCCCTTTCCTGGGGCGGCAGCAGGCGCGCCGCAGAGCCTGTGAACGCTCCGGCCTCCGATCTCTCTGGCCAAGGCCAGCAAGAGGCGGGTGGGGGTTGTCGAGGGCCTACGCCCATCAGGACCTTGCGGGTCGCGGTCCGCGGCGACGATTCGCGCCGCATCCCCCCATCCGCACTGACTCGACCTACCCGGCCTGCTTCACCCACTGGCGCAGCTGATGCAGCCAGTCGAGCCGGGCTTCGGCGCGGGTGACTTCCTCGTCCAGCCAGTCGACCAGATAGCCGCCTTCGCCGGCCATGCTGTCGCGCAGGTCGAGCAGGCGGTTGAGGCCGGTTTCCGAGGTGTCGATCAGCAGTTCCACCTGGGCTTCCTGGTCGGCCTTGTCGAGCAGGTGCAGGAAGCGGAACTTGAGCGTGGTGATCAGCTTCGACAGGTCGCTCGCCGGGCGCAGCGGCGCCACCATCAGGGCGTGGAATTCCTTGCGGCCGGCCTCGGTGATCGACAGGGTGGCGTCGTCTTCCATGCCTTCGCCGGCCAGGGCTTCCACCAGCCCTTCATAGCGCAGCAGTTCGATGGAGGTGCCCAGCAGGTCGACGCTCGGCCCGGTCATGCGGCTGATGAAGTGCCGCACGCTGGAGGCCAGCTCGCTGTAGCGCATGGGCTTGGCCGCAATGGTGCCCAGCGCACACAGGCGGACCGCTTCGCGGGGCGTCAGGGTCTTGTCTGCGAACATGATGGTCGGGCTCCAGGGCTCGGCGAGATGCGAATCGTTTGCAAGAAATATAGGGCTGCCGCCGGCCTTTGGCAATTACCCTTCTGCGCATGGCCGCCGCGCGGCTCTCCTTCTGCGTATGGCCGCCGGGCGGCCTGGGGACCATCATAGCACGGTCGGCGGGCGCGGCGGCAGGGTCGAATGGGCGCACACCACCACCGCATCGCCGCCCAGCGCCCGCGCCTCGCCCAGGGCGGCCATGGCGGCGGCGATGGCCGGTTCGACGCTGCTGCCGGGCTTCACCGCCGCCACTCCGGCGGTGATGGTGGGGACGTAGCGGCCGGTGGGCGTGTCCACCGGCGCCGCCCGCACCAGCTGGCGCAGGCGCTCGGCGGTGGCGCGGCCGGCGGCCAGGTCGCGGCCGGGCAGGAATAGGGCGCCGGTGGAGGCGGTGAGGCGCCCCACTACATCCCCCGTCGTCACCACCCGCGCCGCCAGCCCGGTGACGCTGCGCACCACCGCCTCGGCGGCGGTCAGGCCGAGCTGGTCGCGGATGGCGGTGAGCGAGTCGACCTCGACCAGCACCAGCACGCCGCCGGCACTGCCGCACCAGGTGCATTGATCCAGGAAGCCGCGCCGGTTGAAGGCGCCGGTGACCGTATCGGTGACGGCCAGCCGCCGCAGCTGTTCCGCCTGCGCTTCGGCGGCGCGGCGGGCGACGGAGGCGGCATGGCGCTCCGCCAGCAGGGCCGAGACCAGATCGGCCAGCCGCTGCATGCCGGCGCGCTGGGCCTCGTCCAGCTGCTGCGGCTCGCTGCCGACCACGCATAGGGTGCCAAGCGGCCGGCCGTCGCCGGCGGTGATGGGGAAGCCGGCGTAGAAGCGCACGAACGGCTCCCCCACCACCGCCGGATTGTCGGCGAAGCGCGGGTCGGCGGTGGCGTCGGGCACCTCGAACGGCTCGGTGGCGAGGATGGCGTGGGCGCAGAAGGCGTGCTCGCGCGGCGTCTCGCTGATCGACAGGCCGCGGCGGGCCTTGAACCACTGGCGGTCGGCGTCGATCAGGCTGATCAGGGCGATGGGCGTGCCGCACATCTGCGCCGCCAGATCGACGATGGAGTCGAACACCGGGTCGGGCGGGGTGTCGAGGATGTTGCATTCCTGCAGCACCAGCAGGCGCAGGTCTTCATCCGCGGGCAGCGGCGCGGCCATGGAAGGTCTCCGTCCCGTAGGGTCTTTCTCTGAAGGTAGGCGTTGCGGCCCAAAAGGAAAAGCCGGACCGGAGTGGTAGCCCCGGTCCGGCCCGTCGCGCGGAAGGAGATGTGGCGCCCGGTCTATTCCGCCGCCTGCTTCACCTTGCGGATGCCGAGCGTCTGCCAGACGTCCGCCAGGGCGTCCACCAGATGGTCCATGGCATCGTCGTCGTGCAGCGGCGTCGGGGTGATGCGCAGGCGCTCCGTCCCCTTCGGCACCGTCGGGTAGTTGATGGGCTGGACATAGATGGCGTGGCGGTCGAGCAGCAGGTCGCTCGCCTGCTTGCACAGGCCGGCGTCGCCCACCAGCACCGGCACGATGTGGCTGACCGACGGCATCACCGGAATGCCGCGCTCCAGCAGGCGGCGCTTGGCGGTGGCGGCGCGTTCCTGGTGGCGCAGGCGCAGGTCGTTGTGTTCCTTCAGCCAGCGCACGCTCGCCCGCGCCCCGGCCGCCACCGACGGCGGCAGCGAGGTGGTGAAGATGAAGCCAGCGCCGAAGCTGCGGATGAAGTCCACCATGCGGGTCGATCCGGCGATGTAGCCGCCGACCACGCCGATGGCCTTGCCCATGGTGCCCTGGATGATGTCCACCCGGTGGGCGACGCCGTCGCGCTCGGCCACGCCCGACCCGCGCTCGCCGTACATGCCGACGGCGTGCACTTCATCAAGGAAGGTCATGGCGCCGTGTTCCTCGGCGCAGGAGATGATCTCGTCCAGCGGCGCGATGTCGCCGTCCATGGAATAGACGCTTTCGAAGATCACCACCTTGGGGTGGTCCTTCGGGTAGTCCGCCAGCAGCTTCGCCAGGTGCTCCACGTCGTTGTGGCGCCAGATCTTCTTGGCGGCGCGCGAGTGGCGGATGCCCTCGATCATGGAGTTGTGGTTCAGCTCGTCGGAGAACAGCACCACGTCGGGGATCTGCTGGCCCAGCGTCATCAGCGTCGTCATGTTGGCGACGTAGCCGGAGGTGAAGGTCAGCGCCGCTTCCTTGCCGTGCCAGGAGGCCAGCTCTTCCTCCAGCAGCACGTGGTAGTGGGTGGTGCCGCTGATGTTGCGGGTGCCGCCGGCGCCGGCGCCGCTGCGGTTGATGGCCTCGCACATGGCGCCGCGCACCTCGGGGTGCATGCCCATGCCCAGGTAGTCGTTGCTGCACCAGATGGTGATGTCGCGCACGTCACCGTCGCGGTGGTTGGCAGCGACCGGGAAGGCCCCGACGCGGCGTTCCAGATCGGCGAAGACGCGATAGTTCCCCTCGCGCTTGAGCGCATCAAGGCGCCCGGCGAAGTAGGCTTCGTAATCCATCGGCAGACTACCCTCAAGGCGAAGCGTCCGCGGGCGCTTCGACGTGTCGTTCCAAAGTTCGGAACCGGCCCCCGGCGTAAGTCGGTGTCAAGCGTCGGAGGACAAGCGGCCGCTATCCTACGCGAAGGGTTCCGTGCGCTTCAACCCAGGCTGCCGCTCAGGAATACCACACATGCAGAAACGTCAGCCGAGCCAGGGGCGCAGACGGCGTCCCTTGAGGTCGACTTCCACCACCCGGTGGTTGTTGGTGTCGGAGACCAGCAGGCGGTCGGGACCGGCGGCCCAGATGCCGGCCGGCTCCGCCAGCGGCCGGCGGCAGGCGGAGCCTTCGCAGCGCAGGGTGCCGAGCTTCACCGTCTCCACCGTGCCTGCCGCCTCGTCGATCAGGCGGACGGCGTGGTTGTAGCTGTCGGCGACGGCGATGCGGCCGTCGGGCATCACGGTGACGCCGAGCGGATGCTGCATGCGCGCCTCGGCCAGGCAGCCGTCGGCCAGGCCGAAGTCGAACAGGCCGCGGCCGACCAGGGTTCGCACCTCCGGCTGGGCGCCGGTCAGCACCACCTTGCGCACCGCCGACGTCTCGCTGTCGGCGAAGTAGAGCGCGCCGCCGTCGGGCGCCAGGGCGAGGCCGCTCGGCTGGGCCAGCAGGGCGCGGCGGGCGGGACCGTCGTGGATGTTCTCGCCGCCGGTGCCGGCCAGGGCGGCGATGCGCTTGGTACCAAGGTCGAGGGTGAGCAGCTGGTGGGTGCCGGCATTGGCGATGAACAGGGTGTCGCCGGCGATCTCCAGATCCCACGGCGAGGCCAGGGCGACCGCATCGGCGCCGCCGCCCTCGCACACCGGCAGGCCGCGGAAGCCGAGCCCGGCGACGGTGGTGACAAGGCCGCTGTGCAGGTCGATGCGGCGGACCAGATGGTTGCCGGTGTCGGCGACGTAGATGGCGTCGGCGGTGCAGGCGAGCCCCTGCGGCGAGGTGAAGCTGGCGCGTTCCGCCGGGCCGTCGTCCATGCCCGGCAGGCCGGTGCCGTAGCGGGCGAGCACGCGGCCGTCGCTTTCGCACACCACGATGCGGTGATGGCCGCCATCGGCCACCGCCCAGCGGCGTTCGGCGCCGGGCAGCGGCTTCACCTTGCCGGGGAAGGAGAGGGGGCCGGGGGCGGGGGCTTCCAGGGTCAGCGGCAGTTCGCCCGGCACCAGGGCGCAGATGCCGCCCAGGTTGTCGATCAGGTCGCCGATGCCCTGGACCATCAGGTCAGGGTCCGGCTCGCCGGCCAGCTGGCCGATGACCTTGCCGTCGGGGCCGATCACCACCAGCGTCGGCCAGGCCCGCACGGCGTATTCGTCCCACAGGGTCATGTAGGGGTCGTGCGCCACCGGGTGGCGGATGTCGTAGCGGCGGATGGCGCAGGCGACGGCGGCGGGGTCGCGCTCGGCGGCGAACTTGGGGCTGTGGATGCCGATGACGGCAACCTCGCGCGGGAAGGCTTCCTCGATGCGCCGCAGGGTGGGCAGCACCTGGACGCAGTTGATACAACAGTAGGTCCAGAAATCGAGGATGACGATGCGCCCGCGCAGGTCCCGCAGCGACAGCGGCCGCGGCACGTTGAACCAGGTCAGCCCCTCGCGGTCTATTTCCGGCGCCCTCACCAGACCGTACATGCGCTGCCGTTTCCTCGCGTTCTTGTGAAGCCGGTCCGGCCTATATGGCCCCGCCCCCCGGTTGTGGCAAGCGGGGGGTGGCGGCTGTCTGTGATCCCCCTGTGCAGCCCGCCTGCCTTGCGCTATGGTTCCATGACTTCAAGGGCTTGAGCCCAGACGCAGGCCGTCGACCGTCGGCCGAGATGCAGGAGGAACCAATGGCGCTGAAGGACATCATGGTGATCGTCGACAGCTCGGCCCACGCGGCCGACCGGCTGGACGTCGCCATCAAGCTGGCGAGCGATCACGATGCGCACCTGACCGGCCTGTTCGTCCGCATGGTGCCGCACGTGCCCCAGTTCGTGCTCAGCCAGCTCGGGCCCGAGGTGCAGGAAGTGCAGCGCCGCTATGCGCAGGAAGCCGCCACCGCCGCCCATGCCCTGTTCGAAGACAAGGTGCGCGCCGGCGGCGTGCGGGCGGAATGGCGGGCGGTGGACGGCGATCTGGTCGATACCGTCTGCCTGCATGCCAAGTACACCGACCTGATCGTCATGGGCCAGCGCGACCCCAACCAGGACGCCATGGACGGCGAGGCGGAACTGGTCGATCACGTGGTGCTGGAAGCCGGCCGCCCGGTGCTGGTGGTGCCCTATGCCGGCAAGTTCCGCACCCTCGGCCGCAAGGTGGTGGTGGCGTGGAACGCCAGCCGCGAGGCCATCCGCGCGGTCAACGACGCCATGCCGCTGCTGCAGAAGGCGCATGAGGTGGAAGTGCTCGCCATCAACCCGCGCGGCGGCCGCGCCGGTCATGGCGACGTGCCGGGCGCCGACATCTCGCTGCACCTCGCCCGCCACGGCGTGAAGGCCAATGCGGAGCACATCTTCAGCGATGACGTCGACCCCGGCGCCATGCTGCTGTCGCGCACCGCCGATGCCGGCGCCGACCTGATCGTCATGGGCGCCTACGGCCGCTCGCGCCTGCGCGAGCTGGTGCTGGGCGGTGCGACCCGTCACCTGCTGCGTCACATGACCGTGCCGGTGCTGATGTCGCACTGACCGGCCGGAAGCCGCAGTCAGGGATCGAAGGACGCAGGAGGCGGCCCCACCGGGGGGCCGCCTCCGGTCTTTCGGTGTACCAGGGTCCGCTTTGCCTTGCCGCCGCCACAAAGGAAAAGTAGGACTGCCGCCTCAGGGCAACAGGAGAACAGGTCATCCGATGGCACGTCGCAGCCGTCGCCAGCGCGAGCAAAGCAGGAAGTTCTGGATGGGCCTCGCCAGGTTCGGGGTCTTCCTCGGCGTGGTCGGCGCCACCGCCTATTACGCCTATGAAGCCGGCACCCAGCTGTCGGCGCAGGAGATCACCGACCTGAAGGCGGAGATCGAGCGCCTGTCGGAGACGGAGGAGGCGCGCCAGCAGCGCCTTGCCGAACTGGAGGCCAACCTCGCCGCCGCCGAGGATCGCGCCGCCGACTACCGCACCCGCTATGAACAGGTGGCGCCCGCCGCCGTGCAGGCGGTGCTGGAGAAGGTGCGCGAGAAGATGCAGGCCGGCCTGTCGCCGGAACGGCTGGTGTTCGTGGTCGGGCAGGCGCAGCCGCCGCGCAACTGCACCGAGGCGGAAACCCGCCGCTTCCTCGCCAAGACGGAAAACTACGACGACGCCAACACCTGGGTGCGGTTCAACGGCGTCATCACCGTCACCGGCCGCGGCCGCGCCGCCAACGGCGGGCGGGAGCAGTGGTACGATGCCGCCCAGCCGGTGACCATGGTGTTCTCGCCGCTGGGCGACCGCGAGGAGGAAGTGAGCGGCCAGCTGCCGATCCAGCACTCCATGATCTTCAAGAACAAGGAATACCGCTTCACCGCCGCCCCCGGCGCCCGCGGCTTCATCGAAGTGACGGCCGACTGGTGCGACTACGGCGCCGGCTGACGCCCGCGACGGTCCTCACCGACAAAAAAGACCCTGGCGCATCCACCCGCGCCGGGGTCTTTCCTTGTGCGGCTTTGGCGGCAACACCGGCCGCCCGCCCGCCGTTTCGCCAGCAGCCCCGACGCCTGCGCGAAAGGACCGGCCATGAGCTACCTGCGCTTCGCCGCCATGATCGTCACCTCGACGGTGGTGATGTACGGCCTGATGTACCTGAACACCTACGCCATCGACCACGTGTTCTGGAGCGAGACCCGCGCTTACATGGCGCTCATCATGGGTGCCGTCATGGCGGTGGTGATGATGGCCTACATGTGGGCCATGTACCGCCGGCCGGCGGCCAACCTGGCGATCATCGCCGCCGCCCTGGTGGTGGGCGCCGGATCGCTGTGGCTGGTGCGGTCGCAGGCGACGGTGGATCAGGTGTCCTACATGCGGGCGATGATCCCGCACCACTCCATCGCCATCCTGACCAGCGAGCGGGCGGAGATCACCGATCCGCGCGTGCGTGAACTGGCCGACGAGATCATCGCGGCGCAGCGGCGGGAGATCGCCGAGATGAAGGCGCTGATCGCCGACCTCGGCGACTGACCTGCCGCCCGCCGCCGCCGTGACCGCGGTTACTCTTCCTTGCCGCCGTGGGCCTTGGACCAGCCGATGGGGTCGGTGAAGAAGGCGCGCACGTCGTCCAGCGCATCCAGGCTGAACAGCTTCTGCTCCTCCGCCACTTCCAGCACGTCCCACCAGCAGGCGAGGTAGTGCAGGCGGACGCCCTTTTCGAGCAGAGCTTCCTCGGCGCCCGGAATGATGCCGTAGAAGAACGGCACGAAGGTGTGGGCGCAGGTGGCGCCGGCGGCGCGCAGGGCGTCGGCGAACACCAGCTTGGAGCCGCCGTCGGTCGCCAGATCCTCCACCAGCAGCACGTTGCCGCCCTCGGTCAGGTGGCCTTCGATCTGCGCCATGCGGCCGAAGCCCTTGGGCTTCTTGCGCACGTAGAGCATGGGCAGCATCAGTGCATCGGAAATCCAGGCGGCGTAGGGGATGCCGGCGGTTTCGCCGCCCGCCACGTGGGTGATGCTCTCGCAGCCGATCTCGCGCTCGATGCAGTCGCGGGCCAGTTCGACGATGCGGCGGCGGGCGCGCGGGAAGGCGATGACCTTGCGGCAGTCGATGTAGACCGGGCTGGCGCGGCCGGAGGTCAGGATGTAGGGCTCCTGCGGGCGGAAGTTCACCGCCTGGATCTCCAGCAGGATGCGGGCCACGGCAAGGCCGGCGGCCTTCTGCTCGGGCGTGCGCGAGGCGGCGCTGGACGTGGAGGAGGCGAGGGACATGGCGGGGCTCACTCCGGCAAAAGTCGCTTTGGATGCGCCCCTGTTTAAGGGTAAACCTGCCGTCAGACAACGACCAACCGGCCATCGAGGGAACCGTTCATGTCGGATGTGATCCAGGTCGAGCGCGACGGCAGCCTCGCCACCGTCCTCCTCAACAAGCCCGAGAAGCTGAACGCCATGGACCTGCCCATGTGGCGCGGTCTTGCGGAGGCCTTCACGGCGCTCGACGCCGACGAGGGCGTGCGCTGCGTCGTGCTGCGCGGGGCGGGCGGCAAGGCCTTCGCCGCCGGCGCCGACATCGGCGAGTTCGAGACCGTGCGCAAGACGCCGCAGCAGGCCAAGGACTACGACGTCATCATGCGCGAGGCCCTGCGGGCGGTGCGCGAGTGCCGCCACCCGGTGATCGCCCGAATCGACGGCGCCTGCGTCGGCGGCGGCCTGGAACTGGCGGCCATGGCCGACATCCGCATCTGCAACGAGGCGGCCCGCTTCGGCGTCCCCATCAACCGCATCTCGGTGGTGATGGCCTACCCGGAAATCCACGGCCTCATGCGCCTGGCCGGCCCGGCCAACGTGGCGGAGATCCTGCTGGAAGGCAAGGTGGTCAACGCCCAGGATGCACTGCGCATGGGTCTGGTGAACCGCGTCGTCGCCGACGACATGATGGACGCCGACATCGCCGAGACGGTCAAGCGCATCACCGCCGGCGCGCCGCTGGTCAACAGCTGGCACAAGCGCTTCGTGCGCCGCCTCATGGACCCGCGCCCGCTGACCGACGCGGACCTGGACGAATGCTACGCCTTCCTCGACACTGGCGATTATGCCGAGGGGCTGGCGGCCTTCAAGGACAAGCGCCGGCCCGCCTTCAAGGGAGAGTGACCGCATGGTGGCGCCGTCCGTCTGGGTGCTCGCCGACGATCGCGCCGGCAACGTCAACCAGGCGCTCGGCGTCGCCGAGGCGCTCGGCCTGCCGTTCGAGGTGAAGCAGATCCGCTATACCGGGCTGGCGGCGCTGCCCAACTTCATGCGCGGCGCCTCCACCCTCGGCCTCACCGATGCCAGCGTGGGGCAGCTGTCGGCGCCGTGGCCGGAGGTGGTGATCGGCGCCGGCCGGCGGGTGGCGCCGGTGTCGCGGTGGATCAAGCGCATGGCCGGCGGCCGCGCCTTCCTGGTGCAGATCATGTTCCCCGGCGGCTACGGCGCCGGGGCCATCGGCGAGTTCAACCTGATCGCCGTGCCGCGCCACGACTCGTTTTCCGACATCCTGCCGACGGTGCTGCGCATCACCGGCGCCCCCCACCGCGTCACCCCCGACCGCCTGGACCGCGAGGCAGAAGCCTGGCGAGAGCGGTTCGACGGCTATCCGCGGCCGTTCATCTCCGTGCTGGTGGGCGGGGCGACCAAGAACCGCCCCTTCGGCGCCCGCGAGGCGGCCGATTTCGCCGACCGTCTGCGCCGCCTGCAGGCGGAGGCCGGCGGCACCCTGCTGCTCACCACCTCCCGCCGCACCCCGGCGGAGGCGGTGGCGGTGCTGGAGCGCAGCCTGCCGCAGCCCATGTGGCTCTACAAGGTCGGCGATACCGGCGAAAACCCGTACTTCGGCCTGCTCGCCCTGGCCGATGCGGTGGTGGTGACCGGCGACAGCGTCTCCATGTGCTCGGAAGCCTGCGCCACCCAGGGGCCGGTGTTCATCCACGCCCCGCCGGGAATGGTGGCGCCCAAGCACGCCCGCCTGCACGCCGAACTCTACCGCCTGGGCTACGCCCGGCCGTTCACCGGTGCCTTCGAGGACTGGAGCCACCCGCCGCTCAACGCGGCGCGGGAAATCGCCCTGGCGGTGCGGCAGAACCTGGGCCTGCCGCTGCCGGGGTAGGGGCGGGCGGGCGGGCCGATTACTCCTCCGCCTCCTCCTTGATGCTGCGCCACGCGGCGAGGGCACGGTGGCGGGCGGCGCCGTGGTCGACCATGGGCTGCGGGTAGCCGGTGGCCGCCAGCTCCAGCGGGCTTTCCCACGGGCGATGGATGAGGCGGTCGCTGATGGACCGCAGCTCCGGCACCCAGCGCCGCACGTATTGGCCGCGCGGGTCGAACTTCTCCCCCTGCAGCACCGGGTTGAAGACGCGGAAGTAGGGCGCCGCATCGGCACCGCAGCCGGCCACCCACTGCCAGCTGGCGGCGTTGCTGGCCCAGTGGGCATCGACGAGGGTGTCGTGGAACCACTCCTCGCCCGACTGCCACGACAGCAGCAGGTCCTTCACCAGGAACGAGCCGACGATCATCCGCACCCGGTTGTGCATCCAGCCGGTGTGCCACAGTTCGCGCATGCCGGCATCGACGATGGGATAGCCGGTGCGGCCCTGCTGCCACGCCGCCAGGTCGGCCGGCGCCTGCCGCCAGGGGAAGGCGTCGTAGCTGTGGCGCAGCGACCGCCGCGCCATGTCCGGGGCATGGACGCCCTGGTAGACCGAGAACTCCCGCCAGCCCAGTTCGCTCAGGAAGTGCTCGGCGCCGGCGCTGTCGCCGGTGGCGGTGACGGCGTGCCACACCTGCCGCACGGTGATCTCGCCGAACCGCAGATGCGGCGACAGGCGCGAGGTGGCGGGCTCGGCCGGGATGTTGCGGCCGGTGCGGTAGGACACGATGCGGCGGCCGAGGAAGTCCTCCAGCGCCTGCCAGGCGGCGTCCTCCCCCGGCGTCCAGGTCTCGCGCAGGCCGCCGGCCCAGTCGGGGCGGGTGGGCAGCAGGCGGAACGACTCCAGTGGCGCGCCCGCCGGCGGGGCGGGCAGGGGGCGCAGGGCCTCCGGTGCCGGCAGGGGCGGCGGCGGCGTCACGGTGGCGCGCACCGCCTTCCAGAACGGCGTGAACACCTGAAAGACGCGGCCGCCGCCGGTGCGCAGGCCGTGGGGGTCGACGATGTGGTCGTGGGGCATCACCTCCAGCCGGCAGCCCAGGGCGGCCAGCCGCTCGCCCAGCAGGCGCTCGCTTTCGGCCAGGGCGGGGTTGAGGCTGTGGTTGACCAGCACGGCGGCGGCGCCGTCCTCGGCCGCCAGCTGCGGCACCACCTCCGCCGGCCGCCCGCCGCGCAGGACCAGCGGCGCCCCCAGGGCGGCGAGGCGCTCGCCCAGGCTGGCGAGGCTGTGGTGCAGCCACCAGCGCACGGCACCGCCCAGGGGGCGGGCCTGCGGTCCCTCGCCGAGGCCGTGGTCGCAGTCGACCACGAACACCGGCAGGACAGGGACGCCGCGGGCGGCGGCGGCGTGCAGGGCAGGGTGGTCGGCGATCCGCAGATCGTCGCGGAACAGCACGATGACGGGGGCGCCGCCGGAGGCAGCGACATGAGATGCGCCGCCGGAGGCAGCGGTGGGGGAGGCGGGCATGGCGGTCTCGTCTGAAATGAGCGGCGAAAAATGCGACTGATTAAATCCCCCGACTATACGGGTGCGGCGGGCGCCCCGATCAACGCCCGCCGTGCATTTTTCGCTGCCGAAATCCGCCCGCCCGCAGCGGTGTCAGAACACCGCCGGCAGGTGCTTGTCGAGAACCACCGCCAGGAACACGCCGCCGAGGTAGCTCATGGAGCCGAAGAACACCCGCCGCGCCTCGGCGTGGGTGGGCTCGCGCACCAGGCGCCAGCTCTTCCACAGGAACCAGGCGCCGAGCACCAGGGCCAGCACGCCGTAGATCGCCCCCAGCCCGCCCATCATCCACGGCACCAGCGACGAGGCGACCAGCAGCACGGTGTTGAGCAGGATGGCGTGGGCGGTGCGGGCATCCCCCACCAGCACCGGCAGCATGGGCACGCCGGCCTTGGCGTAATCCTCGCGCAGCAGGATGGCGAGGGCCCAGAAGTGGCTCGGCGTCCACAGGAACAGGAACACCGCCATCACCGTCGGCAGCAGCCACTGGCCGGGATCGACGGCGGCCGCCCCGGCCATGATGGCGAAGCTGCCGGCCGCCCCGCCGATGACGATGTTGAGCCAGGTCCGCCGCTTCAGCCACACCGTGTAGACGATGCCGTAGACGAAGGCGCCCAGGAACAGATGCACAGCCACCGCCCAGTTGAAGGTGACGGTGGCGAGCCCGCAGCCCACCACCAGCAGGCCGGCGGCCAGCCACAGGGCGGCGCGCGGGTCGGCCATGGCGCCGGTCACCAGCGGCCGGCGGGCGGTGCGCTTCATCAGGCCGTCGATGTCGCGGTCGTAGAAGTGGTTGAAGACCGAACTCGCCGCCGAGCCGAGCAGCATGGCCAGGGCGAGGGTCAGCAGGTGGGCTACGTCCAGGGTCTCGGCCACGGCGGCATAGCCGACCATGGCAGTCAGCGCGATCATGAAGCCGATGCGCAGCTTGCATAGCTCCAGGTAGCTTCTCAGGGTCATGGCGCCTCCCACGGGGGGCGGTCCGGGACGGCCGTCCCCTCCCTTGTCGTTATGGGCATAGCCTGACACGGCTGGTCGGATATAAGCAAGGGTTGTGGCAGAGACCCAAGGTATATCAACCCTGTGGTTCGCTCAGCGGGTGGCCGGCCACAGGCGGCGCAGCGCCATCCACACGAACAGGACGCCGCCGAGGACGGCCACCAGTCCGCCCAGCCCCATCACCCCCATGGCAGCCATCTTCATGGCCGAATCGAGGCCCTGCTCGGCGCCGGCGGTCTTGCGGGCGACGCCGAAGGTGCCGGCGATGTAGAGGCCGACGGAGTGGATGGTCTGGCCGGCGAAGTACAGCGCCAGGAACCACAGCACCGCCCGCGCCCGGGTGAACGCCCGCCCGAGCACCGGCAGCACGACGGCGGCGAACAGGGTCATCAGCGCCAGGTTCACGCCGCCGATGACGGCGTGGTAATGGGCCGGCGTGCGGGTGTCGCCATGGCCGAGGCCGTAGCCCAGCAGGCCGCCGATGCCGAACAGCACCAGCGACAGCAGCAGGCCGAGGGCGGCCGGCTGCCGCCAGTCCAGCCGGGCGCGGCAGCGCCACAGCACCTGCGCGAGGCCGGCCATGGCCACCACCGCCGGCACCACCAGGGCATAGAGGTAGAGGTCGGTGAAGGCCTGGTAGTGGTCGCTGCTCATGACGTCGCGGCTGACCGTGTAGACCACGCCGGCGGCGGCGGTGGCGGGCAGGGCGATGGTCACCAGGCTGAACAGCCGCCGCGGCAGCAGCGGCTCGCCCCAGGCGGCGCGGGTGACCATGTGCCAGGCGACGATCAGCAGGCCGGTGTTGACCACCTGCAGCACATGGCCGCCGCCCCAGAACAGCTGTTCGTTATAGATCTCTGCCGGCAGGCTGGAGGGCAGCTGCATCCAGGCGGCGATGAAGCACACCGGCGCCGCCAGATAGGTCAGCCCCACCGACGCCACGCCCCAGGGCATGGGCTCCGGCACCTCGCGGCCGGCGATGTTCAGCAGCAGCCGCACCACCGGCAGCGCCACGCCGGCGAACAGCACCGCCAGCCCGGCGTAGTAGAGCGGATGCACCAGCACCGGCACATAGTTGTTGAGCGACGGATTGCCGAGCCCGGCCAGGGTGCCCGCCAGCAGCATGAGCATGGCGAAGACGGTGAGCCCCAGCCCCGCCGGGCCGAGCCATGCCGCCCGCAGGCGCTGGTTCATGCGGCCGCTCATGCGGTCGGTGGCGAGCACCGTGAGCACGCCGAGCGCCCCCAGGAACCAGATCACCACCGAAAACACCACATGGGTCACCAGCGCCTGACGGAAGAAGACGTTGGGGTCCCACGGCAGCATGTCCTGCAGCACGGGCGTGCGGGCCGGCACGATCAGCAGCACCAGCAGCCCCGCGATGGCCAGGGCGGCGACGCTGAGCCCCGCCCAGCCGTGCAGCTCGCGCCGCAGCAGGTCGGCGCCGATGCTCAGGTCGGCCGAAGCCGGTGCCGATGCCGTTGCCGCCCGAGGGGCCTGCAGGCTGCTGGTCATGCCGTTCCTTCCGCTGTGATGGGGCTGACGCGGCGGTCAGATGTAGACGTGGTAGAGCATCCAGTAGATGACCACTCCCGACACCGACACGTACATCCACACCGGCCAGGTGTAGCGGGCGATGGCGCGGTGGCGGGCATCCATGCGGTTGAGGCCGCGCCACGCCGTCACCAGGATCATCGGCAGCACCACCGCCGCCAGCACCACATGGGTGATGAGGATGGTGAAGTAGACCGGCCGGATGGCGCCCTCGCCGCGGAACACGAAGATCGGGGCGGTGAAGTGGTAGACGAGATAGGACGCCAGGAACACCGTCGAGACCGCCAGGGCGCCGATCATCGCCTTGCGGTGGCCTTCGATGCGCTTCTGCCGGATCAGCACGAAGGCGACCAGCAGCAGGATGGTGGTGACGGTGTTCAGGAAGGCGTTGACGTGCGGCAGGGTGTTGGCGGTGTCCATGGCTCCCCCTCAGCCGGTGGAGAGCATCAGGAAGGCGCTGAGATAAAACCCGGCGGCGACCGCCAGCAACAGCGCGGCGGTGACGTATTTCCTGGTCTTGCGGTCGGAGTAGGTCATGGCGTGTCCCCTCGGCAGGCCGGCCTTTTGCCGCATCGGGCGGCGGTGCGGCGGCGATTATCCTTGCAAGGCACTCGGGTAGATCATGGTCGCCGTGCGGGGAAAAAACAATGCCCCGTCTCCGATGTTCCCGGAAACGGGGCTGCTCACGCGGGTGTGTCCGGCGGGGTCCGGGTCAGGCCGCCGGCCGCCGCCGCCGCAGGGTCGCCAGGGCGATTCCGGTGAAGATGAGGGCCAGGCCGGCGGCGTGGTACCAGCGGAATTCCTCGCCCAGGAAGATCACCGCCAGGATGGCGGTGAACACCGGCAGCAGGTTGATGTAGAGCCCGGCGGTATTGGCCCCGGCCTCCGCCACGCCGCGATTCCAGAAGTAGAAGGCGCCGATGGCCGGGCCGGTGGCGATGAAGGCGAACACGGCGACGATGGTCCAGGTCAGCGGAATGGCGCCGCCGCCCATGGCGATCTCGATGCCGTAGAAGGGCATCAGGAACAACAGCCCCATGGCCATCTGCACGGTCAGGAACACCCCCGGCGTCAGCCCCGGCGGATGCGCCCGCAGCATGACGGAATAGATCGCCCACACCACCACCGCCACCAGCATCAGCGCATCGCCCTGGTGCAGTTCCAGCCCCAGCAGCACCGCCGGCTCGCCACGGCTGACCACCACCGCGACGCCGATCATCGACAGCACGATGCCGGCCATGGCGCCGCGGCTCGGCCGATCGCGCAGCCACATCCACGACACCAGCACGATGGTCATGGGCATGGCGGAGTTGAGCAGGGTGACGTTGATGGCGGTGGTGGTCTCCAGCGCCATGTAGAGCAGCAGGTTGTAGAGCCCCGACGACAGGATGCCGAGCACCGCCAGCGACTTCCACCGCCGCCGCACCACCGGCCACTGGGTCAGCAGGCCGGTCAGCGTCAGCGGCAGCAGCAGCAGGATGGCCAGCGCCCAGCGCACCGTCGACAGGGCCAGCGGCGACACCTCGGCCACCGCCACCCGCCCGACCACCGCGTTGCCGGCCCAGAACAGCGGCGGCAGCACCAGCATCAGGTATGGCGACAGGTACCACGGCCGGGCGGCGGCGGGTGTGGCGGCGGCAGTGGGCGGCTGGCTGGGCGGCACCCTCGGGGTCTCCTGGTCGGTTGTCGCGCGCGGCGGTCGCGGGGGCAGTACCATGCCGCAGGCCGGCCATGATCACCAAGAGCCGTTCTCACCGTGACAGCACGGAGCCCTTGCGGCAGGATAGCGGCCTGTTTCGATGTTTGCCGGGTTGATGTGCCATGTTCACCCTCGATGACCGCCTCGCCGCCGACACCGTGGAAATCGCCCGCTGGCCGCTGTGCCGGGTGCTGCTGATGAACGACCGCACCTATCCCTGGCTGATCCTGGTGCCGCAGCGCGAGGGCATCGCCGAGGTGTACGAACTGTCGCGGGAGGACCGCCAGCGGCTGGTGGAGGAAACGGCGCAGGCGGCGGAACTGCTGCAGGCCTTCACCAAGGCGGACAAGATGAACGTCGCCGCCCTGGGCAACATGGTGCGGCAGCTGCACGTCCACGTCATCGCCCGCTTCGCCGACGATCCGGCGTGGCCGAAGCCGGTGTGGGGCCTGCAGCCGGCGGAACCCTATGGCGAGGCGGAACTGCCGCACGTGGTGGCGACCCTGCGCGAGGCCATCATGCCGCCCGGCGTGACGGCGGCGGCGGTGACCGAGGATACCTCCGGCAGCGGCAGCCGCACCCTGCACTGACGGCGGTGCGGGCGCTGGCGGGCGCTGCCGGCGGGCGGCGGCGCGGCTGGCGGCGGATCAGTCCGGCAGTTGCCCGGCCCGCAGCAGGGCCTGCAGCGCCGGGGCCGGCGCGGCGGGATCGCGGTGGCGGGCGATGATGTCGCGGGTGAGCGCCGCCGCCCCGCAGCCCAGGCGGTCGAGCAGGCTCTGGTCGTCGGGCGCCAGCATGTCCACCAGCGCCAGCGCCTGGTCAAGCGGTCCGGTGACGGCATTGCCGCCGGCCGCTGCGGTGTCGCGGAACAGCCGCTCCTTCAGCTCCGCCACCGCTTCCGCCGCCGCCAGGCGGTCGGGCAGCGGGCGGGTGGTGTCATGCACGACGGCGAACAGCGGGCGCACCTGCCGCTCCGGCCGGATGGCACCGACCGGAGCAAGCAGACCGGCAAGGCCGGTGAGGATGGGGTCCTGGACAGACATGATGGCTCTTGCTGCAGGAAATAGTTCCCGCAGGGTCGCACGTTCGCACGGGCCTGTGAAGCAAGAACTTTCGCCTAATCCTCATTGATCAGAACCGCCAGCGGCAGATGCCGCAGCAGATCGCCCGCCGCGGTCGTTTCGGCACCCATGCGCTCCCCCGTCAGCACGTCGCGCAGGGGACCGGCGCCGGCGGCGTCCTTCAGCGGCAGGGCGGTGTTCCCCCAGGCGGTACCGAGCGGCCAGTCGTCGTCGCCGGGCATGAGCGGCAGCACCAGCCGCGGCACCACCACCACCAGACGGCGGCCGCCGTGGCGGCGTTCGAAGGCGAGCAGGCGGTGGGCGTGCTCCCCCGTCGCCTCCAGCGGCCGGTAATCGCCGTGGCGGAACAGGTCCGGCAGGCGGCGGCGCAGGGTCAGCAGCCGCCAGGTCAGCAGCAGCTTGACGGTGCCGTCGGTCCAGCGGTCGAGCAGGGCGCGCGCCGCCGTCCCCCGCGGACTGTCGTCGCCGAAGGTGCGGCGCAGGTCGCCCAGGGCGGCGTGGCGGCGGTCGAAGTCCACCGGGCGGCGGTTGTCGGGGTCGACCAGGCTCAGTTCCCACAGCTCGCACCCCTGATAGATGTCGGGCACGCCGGGGCAGGTGAACTTGAGCGCCGCCTGGGCCAGCCCGTTCACCGCGCCGACCCGCGCCGCGCGGGCCTGGAACGGCAGGAAGTCGGCCAGGAAGGGGTTGCGGCGGCGGGCATCCATCACCCGTTCCACCCACCGCGACACCGCCTGTTCATAGGCGGCGTCGGGACGGGTCCAGGCGGAATGCACCTTGGCCTCGCGCACCGCCTTGGTCATGTAGGCGCACAGGCGGTCGCGCAGGTCGTCCACCGCCGCCAGAACGGCCGGATCGTCGCTGCCGTCCTCGGGCAGGGCGAGTTCCGGCGGCCAGGCGCCGAGCAGGGTCTGGTAGAACAGGTATTCGTCGTTGGCCGACGGCGCCGGGGTCCCCTCCACCTCCGGCTTGCGGCGGCGGTTGAGCAGGGTCCAGCGGCGCACCCGCCGGGTCCATTCCTCCGGCATTTCGGTCAGCACGTTGATGCGGGCGCGCACGTCCTCGCCGCGCTTGGTGTCGTGGGTGGCGGTGGTGAGCATGCTGTGCGGCCACAGCCGCGCCCGCTCCGTCATGCGGCGGTGGAAGGCGGCGGGGGTGACGCCGAACACGTCGGGGTGGCCGCCCACCTCGTTCAGCGAGGCCAGCCGGTTGTAGCGGTAGAACGCCGTGTCCTCCAGCCCCTTGGCCATCACCGGGCTGGTCACCTGCTGGGCGCGGCGGGCGAGGCGGCGCACCTCCTCCCGCGGGAAGGGATCGTCGCGGCGACGGCCGGCATCGCTGGTCAGCACGGCGCGCAGGAAGTCGAAGATGCTGTCGTCGTGGAAGGCCGGGTTCTTGCGCGCCTGCGCCACCGCCCATTCGATGTCGCGCAGGTCTTCCGGCGCCGGGCGGCGGGTGTCGATGTAGGTGCGATAGACCGGGAAGCAGGCGATCACCTCCGTCAGCGCCAGCCGGACGTCGCGCAGGGTGTAGTCGCGGGTGCGCCAGTTGCGTTCCGACAGCCGCGCCAGGCCATTGGCGAGGGTGCCCACCTCCGACGCCAGTTCCTGCTGCATC
This sequence comes from Caenispirillum bisanense, assembly GCF_039523075.1. Classification (NCBI taxonomy): domain Bacteria; kingdom Pseudomonadati; phylum Pseudomonadota; class Alphaproteobacteria; order Rhodospirillales; family Novispirillaceae; genus Caenispirillum; species Caenispirillum bisanense. The sequence goes on along the minus strand of NZ_BAAAEP010000019.1, from coordinate 57,837 downwards.
ACCTGCCGCTTGCCGGCGCGGACGATGGCCTCGAAGTCGGTGCTTTCGCCGGTGGTGCGGGCATAGGTGCGGGTCAGCCGCCGTTCCGCCGCTGGGTCGACGAACAGGCCGTTGATCTCGTTCAGCGCTTCATAGCCGGTGGTGCCGTCCACCCGCCAGTCGGGACGCAGCCGCTCGTGATGGCCGAGGATCTTCTCGACCAGAACATACGTATCCGTATCAGCGCCGGTGGCGGCGCGGCATTTCTCCGCCAGCCGCTGCAGGTAGCCCTTGGGGTCGAACAGGCCGTCGACGTGGTCGATGCGCAGGCCCTCGATGTGGCCTTCCGCCAGCAGCCGCAGCACCAGCCGGTGGGAGGCCTCGAACACCGCCGGCACCTCCACCCGCAGGCCGGCGAGGTCGTTGATCTGGAAGAAGCGGCGATAGTTGATCTCGTCCGACGCCACCCGCCAGAACGCCAGCCGGTAGTTCTGCGCCTCCAGCAGCCGGTGCAGCGGCAGGAAGCTGGCCGCCTCGCCGGGGGTGCCGCGGAACGGCGCCAGGGCGGCGTCGATGGCATCGTGCAGGGCCGGGTGGGCGTCGAGCGCGGCGGCGAAGCGCTGCTTCAGCCCTTCCGCCCGCGCCCGGCGGGCGCCGCGGGCGCGGCCGGAGCGGGCGGCGGCGCGCACCTCGCGGAAGCCGGCGGCGATCTCCTCCACCGCCGCCACCGCCTCCGCCGCCACCCCCTCCGCCCGCCGCAGGGCCGGCAGCAGGGCGGTGAACAGGGTGCCGTAGCGGTAGGGGGTGAGGGGGAAGCGGTGGTCCCAGTACCAGACGGAAAAGCCGCCGATGGCGGGGTCGAGCCGCACCACCAGCTGCCCGTCCTCCAGCACCGCGCCGTAGTGGTCGCCCAGCACCGGCAGCAGCACCTTGCCGCGCAGTTCGGCCTTGGCGGGGTGGAAGTCGATGTCGAAGTATTCGGCGAAGGGGCTGCCCTGGCCGTATTCCAGCACGTCGAGCCACCAGCCGTTCTCGGCCTCGGCGACGCCCATGTGGTTGGGGACGAAGTCGACGATCTGGCCCATGCCCCGCGCCTTCAGGGCGCCCGACAGGCGGGCCAGCGCCGCCTCGTCCCCGACCTCGGGGTTGAGGGCGTTGTGGTCGATGATGTCGTAGCCGTGGGTCGAGCCCGGCCGCGCCTTGAAGAACGGCGAGGCATAAAGGTGGCTGATGCCCAGGTCCGCCAGATAGGGCACCAGCCGCTCGGCATCGGCGAAGGTGAAGTCCTTGTTGAACTGCAGGCGGTAGGTGGCGTCGGGGACGGTGCGGTCTGTCATTGCGCGTGCTCGATCGCCCAGATCACGGCCCAGGGGTTCAGCGCGCCCGAAGGCCCGCCGGCGGTGTTGGTGGTCCAGATGGCGCGGCCCTGCAGCGGCACGATGTTGTCCACCGCCCGCTCCGACAGGTTGGCCAGCAGCGACAGCCGGGTGCCGTCGTCCAGCGGCCAGCGGGCTGCCAGCACGCCGTCGGCGATCAGCTCCGCCCGTGCCTTGCCGCCGTCGATGGCGGCGAGGCGGGGCACGATCTCCTGCCGCCGCACCGACAGCAGCGCCTTGGTGAAGGCGAGGCGGTCGGCGTGGAAGGGGTTCTCCAGCTCGCCCCAGTCCAGGCGGGAGGCCTCGAAGGTGCTTTCGGCCATGGGGTCGGGAATCTTCTCCCGCGCCGCCGGGTCGCGGAACTCGGGGAAGCTTTCGAACTCGGCGCGGCGGCCGTTGCGCACCGCCTCGTGCAGGTCTTCGCCGAAGTCGCAGAAGAACAGGAAGGGCCGGCGCGAGCCCCATTCCTCGCCCTGGAACAGCAGCGGAATGGCAGGGGCCAGCAGGACGATGCTCTCCGCCGCCATCACCGCCTCCGGCCGGGCGATGCTGTCGATGCGGTCGCCCATGGCGCGGTTGCCGATCTGGTCGTGGTTCTGCAGGAAGTTGACGAAGGCGGTGGGCGGCAGGTGGCCGGACGGCTCGCCGCGCGCCTCGCCGCCCCGGTGCGGGCTCGGCTCGCCCTGGTAGGCGAAGCCCTCCGCCAGGATGCGCATGAGGTAGGCGGCCGGGTCGGCGGCATAGTCGCGGTAATAGCCGCCGCCCTCTCCCGTCACCAGGCAGTGCAGGGCGTGGTGGGCGTCGTCGTTCCACTGGGCGACGTAGTGGGTGGGCAGGCGGCCGTCGCGCTTCAGCCGGCGGGCGGAGTTGAGGTCGTTCTCCAGCACCAGATGGATGCGCCGCATGTCGTGCCCTTCGCGCGAATGCACCGCCTCGGCGATGCGGTCGAGCACGTCGAGGTCGCGGCTGTCCTCGATGGCGTGCACGGCATCCAGGCGCAGGCCGTCGAAGTGGTATTCGTCCACCCAGTGAAGCGCGTTGTGGACGAAGAAGTCGGTGACCCACTTGCCGTGCGGCGCATCGAAGGCGATGCCGGCGCCCCAGGGCGTGTGCTTGGTGCTGTCGAAGAAGTGGCGGCCGGCGAGGGGGTATATGTAGTTCCCCTCCGGCCCGAAGTGGTTGTAGACCACGTCAAGGAACACCTGCAGCCCGCGGGCGTGGCAGGCATCCACCAGGGCCTTCAGGTCGTCGGGGCGGCCATAGCGGGCATCGGGCGCGAACAGGTGGACGCCGTCGTAGCCCCAGTTCCAGCGGCCGGGGAAGTCGGCCACCGGCATCAGCTCCACCGCCGTCACGCCCAGCTCCACCAGATGGTCCAGGCGGTCGATGGCGGCGCGGAAGGTGCCCTCGGGGGTGAAGGTGCCGATGTGCAGCTCGTAGAGGACGGTTTCCTCCCACGGCCGCCCTTCCCAGTCGCCGTCGGTCCAGCGGAAGGCGAGCGGGTCGATGACCTCCGACGCGCCATGGACGTCGTCGGGCTGGAAGCGGCTGGCGGGATCGGGGACCATCAGCCCGTCCGGCAGGCGCCAGCGGTAGCGGGTGCCCGCCACCACGCCGTCGGCCACCACGTCGACCCACCCCTGGTCGTCGGGGGTCAGGGGGAATTCCCGCCCCGGGCCTGGTCCTTCAATGCACAGCGTAACGGTTGGAACATCCGGTGCCCACAGGCGGAACCGGCACCCGTCGGGGGTGAGTTCCGCACCGAAGGGCATGGGGTGGTGATCGCGCATCCGCCGGGGCCTCCTTGTCTGCTCGCGGGCGAGGAGGCCACCGGCGGCCTCCGTCAACCGGATGAACGCTCAGGAGTGAAATAGAGTGTCGCGAGCGGCGGCAGGTTCAGACAGAGGGAGTAGGGGCGGCCGTGATGCTCCACCGCCTCGGCCATCACGCCGTCGCCGTTGCCGCAGCCGGAGCCGCCGTAAATCTCGGCGTCGGTGTTGATGTGGGCCCGCCAGAAGCCGCCCGACGGCACGCCGATGCGATAGCCCCGGTGGGGCAGCGGCGTGAAGTTGGAGACCACGAGAACCGGCTGCGGATCGGCCTCGTCCCCGGTCTTGCGCAGGAACGAGAAGATGGAGTTGTCGACGTCGGAGGCATCCACCCACTCGAAGCCGTTCCACTCGAAGTCCTGCTTCCACAGGCCGGGCAGCGCCTTCAGCGTCAGGTTGAGGTCGCGCATCAGGCGCTGGACGCCGGCATGGGCGGGGTTATCCAGCAGGTGCCAGTCGAGGCCCTTGTCGTGGTTCCATTCCGCCCACTGGCCGAACTCGCCGCCCATGAACAGCAGCTTCTTGCCCGGGTGCCCCCACATGAAGGCGTAGTAGGCGCGCAGGTTGGCGAACTTCTGCCAGTCGTCGCCCGGCATCTTGCCGATCATCGAGCCCTTGCCGTGCACCACCTCGTCGTGGCTGAGGGGCAGCACGAAGTTCTCGTTGAAAGCATAGAGCAGGCCGAAGGTCATCTGGTTGTGGTGGTAGCGGCGGTGGATGGGGTCCTTGCTCATGTACTGCAAGGTGTCGTGCATCCAGCCCATGTTCCACTTGAACCCGAAGCCGAGGCCGCCCAGGTACACCGGCCGGCTGACCATGGGCCAGGCGGTGGATTCCTCGGCGATGGTCACGGCGCCGCGGCCCTGGGTGTAGACCAGTTCATTCAGCCGGCGCAGGAAGGCGATGGCGGCCAGGTTCTCGTTGCCGCCGTATTCGTTCGGGATCCACTGCCCCTGCTCGCGCGAATAGTCGAGGTAGAGCATGGACGCCACGGCATCCACCCGCAGCCCGTCGATGTGGAAATACTCGATCCAGAACAAGGCGTTGGCGAGCAGGAAGTTCTGCACCTCGCGGCGGCCGTAGTTGTAGATCAGGGTATTCCAGTCCATGTGCATGCCCTGGCGCGGGTCGGCATGTTCATAGAGGTGGGTGCCGTCGAAATAGCCGAGGCCGTGGGCGTCGGTCGGGAAGTGGCCGGGCACCCAGTCGATGATGACGCCGATGCCGTGGCGGTGGCAGACGTCGACGAAATGAGCGAAGTCGCGCGGGCTGCCGAAGCGGCTGGTGGGGGCGAACAGGCCGATGGGCTGGTAGCCCCAGCTGCCGTCGAAGGGAAACTCGTGGACCGGCAGCACCTCGATGTGGGTGAAGCCCATGTCCTTGACGTAGGGCACCAGGGTTTCCGCCATCTCGCGGTAGGTGAAGTAGCGGTTGCCGTCGTCGTGGCGCTTCCAGCTGCCCAGGTGGACTTCGTAGACGGTCATGGCGGAATGCAGGCAGTCGCCGTTCTGCAGGGCGCGCTCGCGCTCGGCGATCCACTCGCCGTCGCTCCATTCCAGTTCCGGCGTGCCGTGGACGACGGCGGCGGTGGCCGGCGGGTGCTCGCAGTGGAAGGCGTAGGGGTCAAGCTTCAGCGGCAGCAGGTTGCCGTGGGGGTCGAGCAGTTCGAACTTGTAAAGCTCCCCCACCGTCATGTGCGGCATGAAGATTTCCCACACGCCGCATTCCTGGCGCTTGCGCATGGGGTTGACGCGGCCGTCCCAGCCGTTGAAGGGGCCGACCAGCGACACCCGCTTGGCATTGGGCGCCCAGACGGCGAAGGACACGCCGGCGACGCCGCCCAGTTCCAGCGGGTGGGCGCCCAGCTTCTCCCACGCCCGCAGGTGGTTGCCTTCCGCCAGCAGGTGGACGTCCAGCTCGCCCAGCACATAGGCGAAGGAATAGACGTCGTGGAACTCGGTCGGCGCCCCGTCGCGCGGGGCCGCCCGCAGGCGGTAGCGGAAACGGCTGGTGCGGCCGGGCAGGGCGGCGGCGAAGAAGCCGCCGTCATGGATGCGGTCCAGCGCCGCCACCTCGCTGCCGTCGGCGGCGTCGATCACCGACACGCTCGCCGCCCAGGGCAGGAAGACACGGACTTCCACGGGCCGGCCGTTGCCCCCGTGCATGCCGAGGACGGCAAAGGGGTCGCCGTGGTCGCCGCGGACGATGGACTCGACGGCGGCGCGTTCGACGGTCAGGGCCTGGGTCATGCGTTCTTCCCTCATTGCTCGGGGCGCTCCGATGCGACAAGCCTTAGCACGCCTTGCACCGGAATGCGCAGCCAGTCGGGCCGGTTGGCCACTTCGTAGCATACTTCGTAAAGGGCCTTTTCAAGCGTAAAGGCTTCAAGAAGGGCGGCTGCGGCGGCGCCGTCGCCCGGCCACACCGGGCATCCGGCGATGCCGTCGCGGTAGCCGAGCAGGAAGGCCGCGGCGGTGGAGGCCTGCCAGTCCGACGCGAATCCGCGCAGCCGGTCACTCGCGTTGGGGTTCATCTCCGCCCGACGGAACAGGGCGGCGGAGGCGGCATAGTCGAACGACCGCAGCATCCCCGCCACGTCCTTCAGGGCCGAGTTCTTGCTGCGGCGGTCCTCCAGCCGGCGGGCCGGCTCGCCCTCGAAGTCGAGGAACACCCAGTCGTTGTGGGCCAGCAGCACCTGCCCGAGGTGGAAGTCGCCGTGGAAGCGGGTCTTCACCAGCTCTGCCACCGGCAGGGATCGCAGCGTCTCCACCCGCTCGTCGATGGCATCCCACGCCGCCAGCAGGCGGTCGCAGTCGGCGGCGGTGTCGCCTTCCAGCGACGGACGGGCGGCCTCCAGCAGGCGCCGGGCCTCGGCGGCCTGGGCGGCAAGGGCGTCGGCCCAGGCGGCAATGTCCGCCTCCGTCGCCGGCTCCGGCGCGAAGGCCGGGTCGTCGGTCGGCAGGGCGAAGGCCTTGTGCATCTCGCCGACGCGGGTGCCGAGGATGGTCATCAGGGTCAGGAAGAACTCGTGCGGGCCGGTATCGTCCTCCGTCTGGGCCGGCGAGGTCAGCTCCGCTTCCTCCATCACCCGGTCGAGGTATTCCAGGGTGTAGCTCCAGCCATCGCCCTGGTTGCGGACGAAGCCCTGCAGCACCGCCAGCGCCGTTTCGCGGCCGGCCGAATCCTCCAGCACCACCGAACCGTAAAGCGGCGGGATGTTCTCGAACCTGGCGACGTCGGTCAGGTAGCGGCCGACCTCGATCTCGGGGTGGATGCCCTGTTCCAGCCGGCGCAGCACCTTCATCACCATCTGGGTGCCGACCAGGACGGAGGTGTTGGACTGTTCCTTGGACAGGCGCTGGATCTCGCCGTCGCGGTCAAGGGTGATGCCGCGCCCGGTTTCCGTCGGCACGAAGCGCAGGCGGCCGCCGGCGCCGGTGGCGATCTCGCGCCCCTCCAGCATGGCGGTGACCATGGCGGTGGTGAAGCGCGGGTCGGCGGTGGCGTCGTGCAGGGTGCCGACCGTCGGGCCGCGCCGCAGCTTGGCGACGGTGAAGGGGGCGAGGCGGCCGAACGGGTCGTCGTCGCGCGTCTCCCACGCCACCGTCAGCGGCAGGAAGTAGTCGCCCGGCTTGCCGCCGGCGGTGTTGACCGTGTAGATCGGCAGCAGGAACTGGCCGCCTTCGCCCTCCAGCAGGGCATGGTCGGAGCCGGTGACCTCGACGATCTGATCGTCCTTGGCGCCGAACCACCGCTGCTTGGGCAGATAGCCCTTGAGGATCTGGCTTTCCACCATGTCCTTGTTGCGGCCCTGGGTGACGCTGTCCAGCCCGTTGCCGACCACCAGGGTGAGCAGTTCCGGCATGGCCTGCACCGCCTCCACATGCCAGCCCGGCGCCTCCGCCTGGTCGGCCAGCAGGAACCAGTAGAAGCCGTAGGCGGGCAGGGTGAGCAGGTAGGGCAGTTCTCCCACCGGCGGGAAGGCGGAGCGGCCGAGCAGCTCCACCGGCACGCGGGTGGCATAGTCGCGCAGGTCCAGCTCCACCGCCTGCGGCGCCCGGCTGAGGTTGCAGACGCAGAGGATGGACTCGCCCTCGTGCTCCCGCAGGTAGGCCAGGACCTTGCGGTTGCCGGGGTAGAGGAACTTCAGTTCGCCGCGGCCGAAGCTCTGGTGCATCTTGCGCACGGTGATCAGCCGCCGCATCCAGTTGAGCAGGCTCCACGGGCTGCGGGCCTGGGCCTCGACGTTGACGGTGGTGAAGCCGTAGACCGGGTCCATGACGCAGGGCAGGTAGAGCCGCGCCGGGTCGGAGCGCGAGAAGCCGCCGTTGCGGTCCATGGTCCACTGCATGGGGGTGCGCACGCCGTCGCGGTCGCCGAGGTAGATGTTGTCGCCCATGCCGATCTCGTCACCGTAATAGACGATGGGCGTGCCGGGCATGGACATGAGCATGCTGTTCAGCAGCTCGATCTTGCGGCGGTCGTTGTCCACCAGCGGCGCCAGACGGCGGCGGATGCCCAGGTTGATGCGGGCGCGCGGGTCCATGGCGTAGAAGTTCCACAGATAGTCGCGCTCGCGGTCGGTGACCATCTCCAGCGTCAGTTCATCGTGGTTGCGCAGGAAGATGGCCCATTGAGCCTTGTCGGGGATGTCGGGCGTCTGGCGCATGATGTCGGTGACGGGCAGGCGGTCCTCCTGCGCCAGCGCCATGTACATGCGCGGCATCAGGGGGAAGTGGAAGGCCATGTTGCACTCGTCGCCCTCGCCCTCGCCGAAGTAGGGCAGCACGTCTTCCGGCCACTGGTTGGCCTCGCCCAGGAACATGCGGCCGGGGAAGTGCTCGTCCATCCAGGCGCGCAGGCGCTTGATGACGTCGTGGGTCTCCGGCAGGTTCTCGTTGTTGGTGCCGTCGCGCTCGATCAGGTAGGGGATGGCGTCCAGCCGCATGCCGTCGACGCCGGCATCGAACCAGAACTTCATCACCTTGGTCACTTCCTCGAACACCGCCGGGTTGTCCCAGTTGAGGTCCGGCTGGTGGCTGAAGAAGCGGTGCCAGTAGTACTGCTGCGCCACCGGATCCCACGACCAGTTGGACGGCTCGGTATCCAGGAAGATGATGCGGGTGCCGGAGTATTTCTGGTCGGTGTCGGACCAGACGTAGAAGTTGCGCCACTTGGAGCCCTTGGGCGAGGTGCGCGCCTTCTGGAACCACGGATGCTGGTCGGAGGTGTGGTTGATGACCAGTTCGGTGATCACCTTCAGGCCGCGCCGGTGGGCTTCCTTCACGAAGGTGCGGAAGTCCTTCATGGTGCCGTAGCGCGGGTTCACCGCCTTGTAGTCGGCGATGTCGTAGCCGTCGTCGCGCAACGGGCTGGGGTAGAACGGCAGGATCCACACGGCGGTGACGCCCAGGTCGACCATGTAGTCGAGCTTCGCGGTCAGTCCGTTGAAGTCGCCGATGCCGTCGTCGTTGGCATCGAAGAAGGCCTTCACGTGGGCCTGGTAGATGATGGCGTCCTTGTACCAGAGCGGATCGTCGGTCATCGGTCTCCCCAGGGGGCGGTGGGCGTCGGGTCGTGCGGGCGGGTCGGCGGCGGCAGCAGCGCGGGGCGGCAGCAGCGGCGGCGGCCGGTCAGTAGCAGGGGCTGTGGTAATCCACCGTCTTCCAGCGGGTGACGCGGAAGATCATCGCCGGGTTGGCCTCGGGGTCGAGGGTGACGTCGTGCTCCGCCCCGTGCCACAGGCGGCGGGTGCCGGAGAACAGTTCCTCCACCGCGAAGGCGTCGTCGGGGCCGATGCCCAGTTCCTCCAGCGGGAAGGTGAGGGTGGAGGAATGGGGCTCGAACGGGTCCAGGTTCACCACCACGAAGATGATGTTGCCATCATCGAAGCTGCGCTTGCCGTAGAAGATGACGTTCTGGTCCGAACTGCCGTGGAAGCGCAGGTTGGTCAGCTCGTGCAGAGCCGGGTTTTCGGCGCGGATGCGGTTCAGTTCCGTCACGAAGTCGATGATGTTGCCCGGCGCGGTCCAGTCGCGGGCCTTGTACTGGTATTTCTCCGAGTTGAGGAATTCCTCCTTGCCCGGCACCGGCTCGTTCTCGATCAGCTCGTAGCCGTTGTACATGCCGTAGACTGACGACAGCGTCGCCGCCAGCGCCAGGCGGATCATGTGCGCCGGACGGCCGCCGCGCTGCAGGTATTCCGGCAGGATGTCGGGGGTGGTGGGGAAGAAGTTGGGGCGCAGGTATTCGCGCGTCTCGCCCTCGATCACCAGGTCGGTCAGGTATTGCTCCAGCTCATGCCGGAAGTTGCGCCAGGTGAAGTAGGTGTAGGACTGGCTGAAGCCGATCTTGGCCAGCATGTTCAGCATGGTCGGGCGGGTGAAGGCTTCCGACAGGAACACCACCTCCGGGTGGTCGTCCTTGATCTCGCGGATCACCCATTCCCAGAACGGCACCGGCTTGGTGTGGGGGTTGTCGACGCGGAAGATGGTGACGCCGCAGTCCACCCAGTGGCGGAACACCCGGCGCAGTTCCTCCCACAGTTCCCGCTGGTGGTCGCCGTAGAAGTTGACGTTGACGATGTCCTGGTACTTCTTCGGCGGGTTTTCGGCATAGCGGATGGTGCCGTCGGGGCGGAACTCGAACCACTCGGGATGGTCCTTGATCCACGGATGATCGGGGGCGCACTGCACAGCGATGTCGAGCGCCACCTCCATGCCCAGCTTCTTCGCCTCGGCGACGAAGCGGCGGAAGTCCGCCTCCGTCCCCAGCTCCGGGTGGACGGCATCGTGACCGCCCTCGTCGGAGCCGATGGCATAGGGGCTGCCGGGCTCGCCCGGCTGGGCGGTGACGGCGTTGTTGCGGCCCTTGCGGTTCAGCTTGCCGATGGGGTGGATGGGCAGCAGGTAGACCACGTCGAAGCCCATAGCGCGGATGGCCGGCAGGCGGGCGATGCAGTCATCGAAGGTGGAGGACTTGTCGGGGTCGCTGCCCTGGCTGCGCGGCGCCATCTCGTACCAGGCGGCGAAGCGGGCGCGCACCGGATCGACCATCACCTCCAGCAGGCGGTCGTAGCAGACGGCGCGCGAGCGGTCGGGCCAGCGGCGCATGAGGTCGTCGGCCTGCCGCCCGAGCATGACGGCGGCCTTTTCCTCGGCATCGGCGGCGGCTTCAAGGCGCTGGATCAGCAGGTCGAAGGCCTGGGCATCGGCGGCATCGGCGCGGCCGCGGGCCTTGTCGACCAGCGCCCGGCCTTCCGTCAGTTCCAGGCCGACGTCCTGCCCGGCCTCGATCTTCTTGCCGATGTCGTGCTGCCAGGTGGCCCAGGGGTCGTCCCAGGCCTCGATGGTGTAGACGTAGCGGGTGTTCTCCGGCAGCACCACGCTCGCCCGCCAGGTGTCGAGGCCGGGGTTGATCAGCTCCATCGGCAGTTCCTGCCAGGCGTCCGACCCGTCGGAGAACCGGCGCACCTTCAGGATGGCGCTGATGCGGCCGTGGCCTTCCTTGAACACCTCGGCCGTCACTTCCAGGGCGTCGCCGACCTCGCGCTTGACGGCATAGCGGCCGCCGTCGATCTCCGGCCGGACGTTCTGGATGACGATGGAGCGGCTGCGGACATGGCCCGCGAACTCCTGCGGGGTGACGATGCGCTGCTGCTGTCCCTGCGGTGCGTCGTAGGCCATGCGCGATGCTCTCCCTTTCCAAGTTGCCGCCTGGCGCGGGGTCTCCTAGTCGGTGGGGCCGTCGCCGGTGAAGACGCGGATCTCCCCGGCCTTGCTGGTCAGTCCGTCCTCGCCGGTGCCGGCGGCGCAGCGCCCGCCCGGCGTCACTTCGTGGCCCCGCATGGCGATGCGGGCGATGGGGTCGGAGCCGTCGCCGGCCAGCGTCCACGATCCGCGCGGCTCCGGGTTGACGACGACCAGGCTCCAGTCCTGGCCCTCGGCATCCTTGCGCAGCAGGCCGGTGACGCCGGTGGGCGACCACACCTGAAACTGCGGCCCCTCGCGATTGAGCGTCGGAATCAGGGCCCGCATCTGATTGACGCGCCAGATGTAGTCGGAGATGTCAAAAAGTGGCTGCTCCCAGTGTTCGGGCCGCGTTTCCACCACGTGCAGCGGGCTCTTGAAGCCGTATTCGAAGCCCATGGGCATCATCACGCCGGTGGCGAAGGTGGCGGTGAACAGGTAGAGCGAGCGGTAGTGCTGTTCGATCTGCCTGGCGCTGGTGATGCCGCGCTCCTCCAGCTCCTGCCGCAGGCGCGGGGTGTCGTGGCTTTCCGGGAAGGCGACCGAGGGGGCGATGCCGCGAAAGCGGTTGTACTGCTCCAGCAGCCAGGGGCTCTTGAAGTCCCACCACTTGGCGGAATTGAACAGGTAGTCGAAGCGGGCGGGGCGCAGGGCCTCCACCTCCTCGATGCGGCAGCCGAGGGTTTCGGCGAAGAACAGCACGTCCGGGTTGATGCCGTGGGCGGCGTGGCTGACCGCCATCCAGATGTCGGCCGGCACCTTGTAGGCGGCATCGCAGCGGAAGCCGCGCACACCCAGCTTCACGTAATGCCGCACCACGTCCTGGAAGTAGCGGATGAAGCCGTCCAGTTCCGGCCGCGGGGTGAAGTCGATCTCCGCCAGGTCGCCCCAGACGGTGACGTTTTCCGCATTGGCCGGGTCGATGGCGGACGGGCTTTTCAGGCTGCCGTCGACCTCGCGGGCGAAGAACTCGGGGTGCTGGGCGGCCAGCTCGCTGTCCTTGGAGGTGTGGTTGATGACGAGGTCCATCATCACCTTCAGGCCCAGCTTGGCAGCTGAGTCGCAGAAACTGCGCAGCAGCGCGTCGTCGGCCTCGTAGGCGTTGCCGCGCAGCATGGGGTTCAGGCGGTAATAGTCCTTCACCGCATAGAGCGACCCCGAAAAGCCGGGGAAGTGGAAGGGGTTCACGTAGATCCAGTTGAACCCCATCTGCGCAATCCGCGGCAGATGGCGATGCCAGTCGGAGACCGGGCCGGCGAGCAGGGGGAACAGGTTGTAGATGCGGGGGCCGCGAGGCCCGACGGCTGACGTCATGGAGTACCTCCGGGACGCGAAGAAATTCGGGCGACCACACTCGGCAGTTCTGCGATGATAGCCCCATCGGCCGTCGCCGGTCCACGCGGCCCACGGTTAAGACTGTGCGGCAGGTGAACGCCGCCCCGCGCCGCCCGGTTGCGGCGGGACACGATGCGGCGGGGCCGGCCGGGGGATGAGGGGAAGTTGTGTTGCGAAGCCTGTGCTCTGGTAATAGTATCGGCGGTGGAGAGATTGCCCCAGGGGACGCCGCCGTGGCCGCCGCCGCCATCGTTCACGACATCACGCCGACGCCGGGTCTGGAAGCCGGGGACGATCCCCTGGTGCCGGCGCTGCAGCGGGCCTTCGGCGGCCGCCCCGGCGTGCGCCTGCTGCCGCGCCTCGGCCTGCCGGTGGCGGGCGGGGCGGAGCACATGGGCGCCGTGGTGGTGCATCGCGGCGGCTTCATCCTGCTCCGCCGCCAGGGGCAGGACGCCATCCCCTGCCTGCGCGACGGCGGCACGACGCCGGAGGCCGAGCCCTGCCGGCCGGTGATCGACGCCCGCCGCCAGGGAGCGCTGCTGCGCCATCACCTCGCGGAGCGGGCGGTCGCCCTGCTGTCGCGCCGCCTGCGCTCCGCCTCCTTCGCCGCCGCCCTGCCGGTGGACGTGCTGGTGGTGGCCGAAGCCGCCGACGCTGACGCTGATACCGTCGGCGCCGGGGCGACCGCCTGCCTGTCGGTGGTGCGGTCGGCGGAGGCGGTGGTGGAGCGGCTGGAGCGGTTGCTGGCCCGCCCGCCGCGCCGCGACCGCCTGGGCCGCCGCCTGCTGCTGCGGGTGGCGGAGGTGGAGGCCATCGCCGCCCATCTGGAGCGGGTGCATGTGGCGCCGCCGCGGCGCCCGCCGCCGTCGGTCTTTCCCGATCCCACCCTCACCTGGCCGCGGCTGGCTGCCATCGGCGGCGTGCGCTGACGACGCAGCCGCCGCGAACGACCGGCCGCGACTTGGCGTTGCAGGGACGAGCTGCGCCTCTCATCTGAGGGGTGGCGCCCCGCCGCCGCATGGTCCGCCCGACCATGGCGCGGCCTGCTGGAGGGTATGATGAGAATGGCGGAATTCGGTGGCATTTTCGGCCTGCTGGTGCTGATTGCGGACATCTGGGCCATCGTCAACGTGTTCGGCTCCAACCGCAGCACCGGGGCCAAGGTGTTGTGGATCCTGTTCATCCTGCTGTTCCCGCTGCTCGGCTTCCTGGTCTGGCTGTTCGTCGGACCGCGCAGCGAGCGCAAGACCACGCGCGTCTGACGCGCCAGGGACGGGAGGCCGCCATGGCCGGCATCGGCTCGCGGCGCAGCCTGATCGGGCTCGCCGCCTTCCTGGGCGTCACCTTCGTCGGCATGCTGATCGGCGGCCTGGCGACTTCGCTCGGCATCGGCGAGTGGTACCAGACGCTGCCCAAGCCGTTCTGGACGCCGCCCGACTGGGTGTTCAGCCCGGTGTGGACGGTGCTCTATGTCATGATGGCGGTGGCGGCGTGGCTGGTGTGGCGTAATGCCGGCGGCCGCGTCGGCAACGCCCGCCTGGCGCTGACCCTGTTCTTCGTGCAGCTGGCGGTGAACGTGCTGTGGTCGGTGCTGTTCTTCGGCCTGCGGCAGGTGGGATGGGCGGCGGTGGATACCCTGCTGTTGCTGCTGCTGGTGCTGGCGACGGCCCGCGCCTTCCTGCCCCATTCCCGCACCGCCGCGCTGCTGATGCTGCCCTATGCCGTGTGGGTCGGCTACGCCGCCTCGCTCACCGTCGCCATCTGGCTGATGCTGCCGCCCGAGGCCCCGGTTCCGGCCGGCTGAGGCCCCTCGCCGGGAGCATCTTCGGGTGGCACAGCGCAACGGGTTATGCGCGTGCGGCGTTCACCGGCAGAACGTTCCTCTCGCCAATCGCATAACCCGAGCCGACGGAGACGCACGAATGTCCGACCGCGTGGAAATCGACCGCCTGCGCAGCCAGATCGACGATCTGCGCGACCAGCTGGCCGACTTCGGGGCCGAAGCCGGTGACCGCGCCGACATCTGGCGCCGCAAGTCCGCCCGCCAGATGCGCCGCATGTACGGCCAGGCCCGCCACTACGCCCACGATGCGCAGGAGGTGGTCGGCACCCAGGTCGGCCGCAACCCCATCGCCAGCCTGCTGATCGCCTTTGGTGTCGGCATCGCCCTCGGCAAGCTGCTCGACCTCGGGCGTTCGTAAGCAGCGGCCGGAGGATTCATCCGCATGATCGCCAAAGTGGTGGCTCTGCTGGCCCTGCGCGAGCGCGCCAAGGTCGCCGTTCATAATGCCCAGGAAGCGGCCGTCGAAGCCGCCGTCCGCATCGCCATCAAGGCGGTGGCCGGGGTGTTTCTGCTGATCGCCCTCATTTACGGCACTCTGGCGCTGTACCTGTGGCTCGCCACCTTCATGCAGGCCTGGGCCGCCCTTGGCATCGTGGCCGCCGGGCTGCTGGTGATCGGCGTCGTCGTGCTGCTGCTGGGCGGCGGCAGCGGCAAGTCGCGCGATGCCGGTGGCCGCGCGTCCGCTCCGCCCCCACCGCGCGGAGCCATGGCCGGCGGTGCCACGGCCGGCGCCGGGGCCGGACTGGCGGCCGGCGGGGCGCATGATCCCCACGGCTTCGGCGGCGACCCGGTCGGACAGCTGATCGCCAAGGGGCAGGATGCCGGCCTTGCCGCCTACGATCACCTGCGCCGCCACCCGGAAACCGCCATCGCCGCCGCCGTCGCCACCGGCTTCATCATCGGCCGCAGCGCCGGGCTGCGGAAGGTGCTGCTGGCCGGCATCTCCGCCGCCCTCGGCGCCCAGGCGTCCAACCGGCGGGAACGCTGGTAGGCCGCACCTCCGGCACTGACATCGGAAAACGTCGAACGGCACGGGGTCGCCCCCGTGCCGTTCGCTCGTTCGGCCTGCCACCCTGCGAGAGTCGGGCAGCCGGCAACTGGCGATGTCAGTCCACCGACACCGGCGGGTCCATGTCCTCCGCCCAGGCGGCATCGGGCGTCGGATACCGGCCGAGCCATTCCTTCAGGGTGGCGACGTGGTCGGCCTCCTCGTCGGCGAACTCCTGTGCCATGCGGCGGACGTCGGCATCGGCGGCCTTGTCGGCCAGCGACTGATAGAAGTCGAACCCGCGGGTTTCACTGGCGAGCGCCAGCGACAGCGCGTGGTGCGGCGTCATCAGGTAGTGGGCGTCCTCGATGGCGCCGGACTCGGGGCTTTCCTCGCCCGGCCACTTGAACTCCCACGGCGCCAGCTTGGGCACCGCGATGCCTTCGGCCATGTCCTTGGCTTCCGCCAGGTGCAGGCGGGAGAAGTGGGCCATCTTGCGGAACAGCTCCACCACCCCCTTGTGGTTGTTGTGGACCTCCAGCATGTCGGCCAGTTCGTCGAAGCGGACGGCGGCTTCCTGCTCCAGGGTGATGGCGTGCGCCAGGAATTCGGGCACGCCGGTCATGTCCTTGAACCCGGTCATAGGGCGAACTTCCTTTCCATGTCGGCGAGCGTGGCAGGGGTGGCGGTCGCCGCCTTAAAGGCCGGCGTGTTGCCCTTGAACAGCACGCCGCAGCTGTAGCCGTCGTCTTCCATCAGGCGGCGGAAGGCCTCGCGGCGATCCGGGGTGCCGTCGTCGAAGCCGAAGCCACCGAAGCCGTCGTGGACCATGCTCTTGTACTCGCGCTGCTCCGGGCGGAAGGTGATGCACGGGCTGAGCACGTGGATGAGCGAGAAGCCGGGGTGGTTGATGCCCTCGCAGATCAGCTTCACCAGCTCGTTCGGCTTGCCGGAGAAGCCGCGGGCGATGAAGTTGGCACCGGCCGACAGGGCGATTTCCAGCGGCTGGAACTCGGCGACGCCGGGCCCTTCCGGGGTCAGCTTCGATCCGGTCCAGTCGCTTTCGGTGGTCGGCGAGGCCTGGCCCTTGGTCATGCCGTAGACCGAGTTGTCCATGACGATGTAGGTCAGGTCGACGTTGCGGCGGCAGGCGTGCAGGAAGTGGTTGCCGCCGATGGAGAAGCCGTCGCCGTCACCGCCGGCCACCAGCACGGTCAGGTCGGGGCGGGCGGTCTTCAGCCCGGTCGCCACCGGCAGGGCGCGGCCGTGGATGGTGTGGAAGCCATAGACCGAGGTATAGGCCGGAATGCGCGACGAGCAGCCGATGCCGGAGATCAGCGCCGTGTTCTCGCGCGGCAGCTGGAGCGTCGCCAGCGCCTTGGTGATGGCCGACAGCACCGAATAGTCGCCGCAACCCGGACACCACACCGGCTTCAGGTCGGACTTGTAATCGGCAAACGTCAGTTCCGTCTTGATCGGAGCCTGGATGTTCATGGGTCTGTCCTCCGGTCTCAGGCGGACGCCGCGGCCAGCGCATCAAGCGCGGCGACGACCTCATACGGGCGGATGGCGAGCGGGCCGGGACGGTTGAGCGTCTGCACCACCGGCGGCAGGCCGTAGCTGGCCTTCAGGTACTTGGTGAACTGCTTGCCGTGGCACTGTTCGACCACCAGCACCTTGGAGACACCGGCGAGCGCCGCGGCCATCTTCTCCGGCAGGGCCGGGGCGATGAGGCGCAGCGAGATCAGCTTCACCTTCGGGCCGCCGGCTTCGGCGACGCGGGCGATGCCCTCGCGCACCTGCTCGGTCACCGAACCCCAGGTGACGACCGCGATCTCACCCTCGCCCTCGATCTCGGCCCAGTGGTTGCCGTAGTCGAAGCCGGTGATCTTGCGCTCGCGCTTGTCCAGCTGTTCCTGGTGGTGCTGCGCCTGGGTGGAGGGCGTGCCGCGCGGGCTGTGCTCCAGGCCGTCGGCGGTGTATTCGCCGCCCTTCATGCCGGGGATGGCCATGGGCGAGACGCCGTCGGCGGTGACCTTGTAGCGCAGGTAGCCTTCGTCGATGGCACCATTGGTCATCGCCGGGGTCAGGCGCTGGCCGATGAAGGCGACGTCGGCCGGCCGGTCGATGATGGCGCGGGCCTGGCCCATGGCCTGATCGCTGAGCAGGATGGCCGGCGCCTGCATGGCTTCCGCCAGGTAGACGGTCCACTGCGCCGTGAACAGGCAGTCGGCGATGGAGGTCGGCGCCGTCACGATGTGCGGCGCGTCGCCGTGCAGGCCGTAGACGGCGATGTTGAGGTCCGACTGTTCCGACTTGGTCGGGATGCCGGTGGACGGGCCGCCGCGCTGCACGTTCACCACCACCAGCGGCGTTTCCGAGGCGACGGCGAGGCCGATGGCTTCCGTCATCAGGGCGAGACCGGGGCCGGAGGTGGAGGTCATGGCCGGCACGCCGCCGAAGCTGCCGCCGATCACCATGTTGATGGAGGCCAGCTCGTCCTCCGCCTGCACCAGGCAACCGCCCAGCTTGGGCAGCTGCGGCGCCATGTATTCCAGCACTTCCGTCGCCGGGGTGATGGGGTAGGCGGCGACATAGCGCACGCCGCCGCGCAGCACGCCGAGGCCGGTCGCCTCGTTGCCGGTGATGGACCAGCGCTCCTTGTCGGTCTTCACCGCCGCGTCCAGCTTCGGCACGCCCTGCACCTTGTCGGCATGGGCGGCGCCGGCGCGCATGGCGGCGATGGAGGTTTCCAGCGCTTCCGGGCCCTTCTTCTTCAGGGCGGCGGCCAGCACCTCGATGCAGAATTCTTCCGGCACGCCGGCCAGCGCCGCGACGATGCCCAGCGCCACCATGTTGACGCGGCCCTGGGGCACGCTGGCGGCGATCTCCTTCAGCGGGATCGGCACGATGATCGGGTTCTTCGCCAGCATGATGGCCGGCACGTCACCCTGTTCCGGATCGGTGATGATGATCGACTTGGAGGTCAGCGGGATTTCGGACGCGAAGCGTTCGATGTTCCCCCAGTCCACCGCCAGCATCAGGTCGTAGCAGTCATCCATGGACTGCACGGGCGAGGGCGACAACCGCAGCAGGGCGGCGGATTCACCGCCACGGATCTGCGGGCCGAGCGAGCGCGCCATCAGGCCGTACCAGCCAGCCTTCGCGGCGGCATCGACGAGCACCTGGCCGGACGTCATGACACCGGCGCCGCCGCTGCCGGTCAGGGCGATAGAGACGGAATTCAAGGCCATCGAGGTGATCCCCATCAGTCTGCGTTCTCAAGGGCGTCCGGGCGTGAAGTGTCACCCACTCCCGCCGCCGGCAACACAGTGCGGGCGGCGCGGGCGGGGCCTTCGTGGTGCATCGGTCTGGGGGCTACCGGCACAGCCATTCCTGGCGCCTGACCCCCATATAACCGTAATTGCCGTCGGGATGAAAGAGCGATTTTGCACTGCACTCTCATCCGCAGCGCCTTCTGTCGACAGCCGACAGAAAAATACTGGTCCGGGGATGCGTCCGGACCCCCGTTTTATACCGAAAGCACTAACGCCAGCGGGACCGCCCGGAGTATATAGTCTGCCTGTGGGAGCGCCTGAAAAACCCTTGTTTTTCTGCGAATTGTCAATGCCGGGCGTGTGCGGAGGTGGCAAACATGGCGATGATGATCGGCGAGGATTGCATCGGCTGCAGCGGATGCGTCGACGACTGCCCCAACATGGCGATCGACTTCGACGGGACGGCCTACAAGATCGACCCGGCGAAGTGCACCGAGTGTGTTGGCGCCTTCGACGAACCGCAGTGCGCCGCGCTGTGCCCGACCGAATGCGTGGTGCCGCACCCCGAGTTCCAGGAGGACCGGGCGCGGCTGATGGAAAAGCGGCGCCTGCTGCTCGCCTCGTAACGACCTCGGGGCGCGCGGACGGCGCCCCAGGAACGAGGCAAAGAGCTGTCATGGCCATGCTGATTACCGACGACTGCACGGCGTGCGCCGCCTGCGAGACCGTCTGCCCCAACGCAGCGATCTCCATGGGCGACATCTATTTCCACATTGATCCGGGCCGCTGCACGGAATGCGTCGGCGCCCACGACTCGCCGGAATGCGTGGCCGTGTGCCCTGCCGACTGCATCCACGAAGACCCGGCGCACCTGGAGACCCAGGGCGAGCTGCGGGCCAAGTACGAGGCCCTGCACGCCTGACGCCCCCAAAGGCCGAGGCCGGCGGCGGTGCCTGGGGGAGCCCGCCGCCGGCCTCGGCCGGACGGGCAGGACGGAAGGCAGGAGAGCGAGAGAGAGACGCCTTACGCCGCCGCGGCGTCGTGGCTGAGCACGGCGCTGATGCCGGCCAGGGCGGCGTCCATGGCCTGGCTGCGCGGCTCGGCGCCCATGCTCAGGCGTTCGGCGCGCACGAAGCGGACGTCGGTGATGCCGAGGAAGCCGAACACCGTCTTCAGGTAGGCCTCCTGGTGGTCCATGGCGGCAGCCGGCCCTTCGCTGTAGAGGCCGCCGCGGGTGGAAGCGACGATCACCGTCTTGCCGCCGGCGAGGCCGACCGGGCCGTTCTCGGTGTACTTGAAGGTGCGGCCGGCGGCGGCGATGCGGTCGATCCACGCCTTCAGCTGGCTGGGGATGGAGAAGTTGTACATGGGGGCGCCGACCACCACGATGTCGGCCGCCAGGAATTCCCGCAGCAGTTCCTCGGTCAGCGCCAGTTCGGCCTGCTGGGCCGGCGTCAGCTGGTCGGCCGGCAGCATGCGCGGCGCCAGGGCATCGGCGCCCAGGTGAGCCGGCGGGGTCGCCGCCAGATCGCGGTGAACCACGGTCAGGCCCGGCCGCGCCGCCTGCGCCGCCGCCACGATGGCGGCAGTCAGCTGGCGGGAGGCGGAGGCGTCGGCGAGCGGGCTCGAATCGATGTGAAGCAGGGTCATGGCGGTGGTCTCCGAAGCGGATGCGTTTGCGTGAGACCAACATAATCGGTGCCGCCAGCGCGATAAACGCCGTCGCAGGAACAGAGTTGTTTCCGCCGAGGATACAAAAAGGACGCGGCGCCGTTCTCCGGCCGGTGCCGCGCCCCTGCCTGATGCCGTCAGCTTTCGCGCGGCGGCTGGTTGGTGCCCTTGATGGTGGCGACGAAGCGGGCGAGCGTGTCGGAGATGGCGCCGCGTTCCAGCATCACCTCGATCAGGTGGAAGCGGCCGTCGTCGGCGACGGCGGCATCCAGGGCCTGCTTCAGCGCCGCCCGCGACGTCACCCGATGGCCGGCGCCGCCCAGGGCCTCGGCGATGGCGGCGAACTTCCATTCCGCGAGGTTGTTGTAGCTGCCCTCCGGCTGGAAGGTGCGCAGCATTTCCCAACTGGCGTTGTTGAACACCATCACGATGGGCGCCCAGCCGTTGGCGGCGCAGTTGCCCAGTTCCCAGCCGGTCATCTGGAAGGCGCCGTCGCCGACCAGGATCAGCGGCCGCCGCCCGGTCGCCGCCGCCAGGCCGATGCCGGCCGGCACGCCGAAGCCCATGGTGGCGTAGTAGCCGGGGGCCACCAGGGCGGTGTTGACGATGTCCATGGCGGTGAACAGGCAGTCGCCCATGTCCGACGCGATGGGCATGGGGCCGTGGCTGGCGAACAGGTCGTTGACCGCCCGCGCGATGTCCATGGGGCCGACGGCGGCCTCGTCGGCGGTGAGGCCGGTCGGGCACAGCTGCGGCTCCGGCTTCCGTCCGCCGGCGGCGGCGGGCGGCGCCTCGGCCTGGACCAGCAGTTCCTCCACCACATCGGCCAGCGGCAGGTTGGGATACTTGTGGTAGCCGAGGCTGACCTCGCCGTCGGCCGCCAGCATGGCGCTGCGCAGGTCGATGCGACGGCCGGAGACGCCGAAGTTGGTGTCCGACAGGATGGCGCCGAGCATGAGCAGCCCGTCCGACTCCTCGATGATCTCGCGCACGTCGGGCTTGCCGGCCAGCCCCATGTAGACGCCCACCAGCGGCGCGTCGGAGTCGGCCAGCAGGCCCCGGCCCATGAAGGTGGTGGCGACGGGGATGTTCAGGCGCCGGGCCAGTTCCGCCACCTGGGCCTCGATGTCATAGCGCCGCACCTCGACGCCGATCAGCAGGGCCGGCGCCTTGGCCGCGTTCAGGCGGGCGAGCACCTCGGCGGCGCAGGCCTTCACGGCATCGGGGTCGCCCCGGCGCGGCGGCAGCGGCTGCACCGGCTCGCAGGGCTCGGCCACCATGTCGCGCGGGATTTCGATATAGACCGGGCGGCTTTCGTCCAGGCAGGCGCGCAGCACGCGGGCGATCTCGCGCGGGGCGGTGCGGGTGTCGTCCAGCACCGCCTGGGCGCAGGTGATTTCCTGGTAGACGCGGAACTGGCTTTCGATGGTCTTGGCCTGGTGGTGCAGCAACAGGCCGCGGCCCTTCTCGCCTTTGCCGGGGGCACCGGAAATGACCACCAGCGGCGACTTTTCGGAATAGGCGCCGGCCACCGGGTTCACCATGTTGAGCGCGCCGGCGCCATAGGTGACGCAGGCGACGCCCAGGCCCTTGTGGATGCGGGCGGCGGCATCGGCGGCGAATCCGACGCCGGGCTCGTGGCTCAGGCAGTGCAGCGGCAGGATGCCGGTGCTCTCGATATAGCGGAAGAAGGGCAGGGCGAAATCGCCGGGAATGCCGAAGATCTCGCGCGCGCCGTGGTCCTTCAGCGCGGTCAGCAGCACTTCGCTCAAGGTGGGCATGGGACGGGTCGTCTCCCTGTTCGGTCGTCCGGCTCGCGGGCCGGTCTTGCCGCCGAGGCTAACGCGGATGGCGGCGTGTCGCCCAGTCCCTATTTCCTGATGGTCAAACGATTTTCCTGAAAGTGGTAGAGCGCCGCCGTCCTTGCCTCGGCGCCGCCATTCTGCAACCGTCGGCGGCAGGATCGCCCACAGGGAGCAGGCCATGACCACCGTCCTCATCGTGCCGGGACTCGGCAATTCCGGCCCCGACCACTGGCAGACCCACCTGCAGGCCCGTCTGCCGCAGGCCCGGCGGGTGGAGATGACCGACTGGGACCGGCCCGACCTCGCCGACTGGATGCAGGCGCTGGAAAAGGCGGTGCAGGAGGCGGCGGCGGAGCGGGCAGGGCAGGTGGTGCTGGTCGGCCATAGCCTCGGCTGCGCCACCATCGCCCACTGGAGCCGCGAGGGCAGCGTCGCGGCGGTGCGCGGCGCGCTGCTGGTGGCACCGCCCGATGTGGACGATCAGGCCGTGGTGCCGGCGGAGATCTGGGGATTCGCGCCGCTGCCCCGGCAGCCGCTGCCGTTTCCCGCCACCGTCGTCGCCAGCCGCAACGACCCCTACATGACCTTCGCGCGGGCGGAGGCGGTGGCGGCAGCCTGGGGCGCGCCGCTGCTGGATGCCGGCGAGGCCGGGCACATCAACACCGCCAGCGGCCACGGCCGCTGGGATCTGGCAGAACGGCTGGTGGCGGGGATGCTGTAGCCGGCGCGCGCCCTGTGGCGCCGCCGCCGCTGCGGCGCGGGCAAACGAAAAAGCCGCGCATGTCATGCGCGGCTTTTTCGTGTGGTCTTCGCGAAGAACGCGCCCCGACTGCCCAGGGCGCTACCCGTCTCGCGTCCTCAGCCCTGGCGGGCCTTGAAGCGCGGGTTCTTCTTGTTGATCACGTAAACGCGGCCCTTGCGACGCACGATGCGGCAGTTCTTGTCGCGGGTCTTGGCCGACTTCAGAGAGTTGCGGACCTTCATGACCTGTCCCTCGAAAAACCCTGTTCGGTGAAGAGGCCGCAACATACGGGGCGGGTGGGGGGCTGTCAACGCCGGAATCAGGCTTTTTCACAGCCTTTTCCACCGCCCGGGGCGCTTTTGCTGCCGTTACTCCACCACCGGCAGCGCCTTGCGCCGCTTGGTGGCCGGCGCGATGGCGTGGAAGCGCACGACGCGCAGCACGCCGGCGTCGATCAGCGCCAGCCGGCGCATCCACATTTCCGCTTCCTTCAGCAGCGCCCGGCCCATCTCGCGGTCACTCTCGATCTCCTTGCGGGTGAGGGTGGCGAGGAACCTGGCGAAGCCCAGCATCACCAGCTTGCGGTATTCGGCGCTGACGTCCTGCACCACCCGCAGGTCGAGGTCGTGGCTGCGGATCAGTTCCGCCATGCGCGGGCCGGAAATGAGGTAGGGGGTCTGCGGTTCCGCCGCCGCCCAGGCCTCCAGCACCGCCGGATCGGCCTTTTCGCCGGGCATGAACTCGATCAGCAGCATCTGGCCGGACGGCTTCAGGCCGATGGCCATCTGTTCGATGGTCAGTTCCTTGTCGGGCAGGGTGTGCAGGCCCAGACGGGAAAACACCACGTCGAATCCGTTGGGGCGCAGCTTCATGCGTTCCGGCACGAAGCTGACCACCGGCGCCTTCTTTTCCAGCCCGTGCTTGTAGCTTTCCTTCATGCCCGACTCGACGAGCACCTCGGACTGCTCGATGCAGGTCACCCAGACGCCGAAGGCCAGCGCCAGGGCGCGGCCGTCGCCGCCCATGCCGGCGCCGACCTGGAGCATGGACATGGAGTTGTTGGGGCTGAACACGCGGAACAGGTCGACGACGTATTCGTCACCGCCGGGCAGGACGTGGCCGAGGCCCCACATGCGGTCCATCAGGCGCACGCGCGCCTTCGGCCACGCCGGGTCCTGCGGGCCTTCCGGCGGACGCGGCGCCTTGAAGACGCTTTCCTTCTTGGCCGCGGCGGCGGCAGCGGCCTTTTCAGCCGCGGTGTCGGCGCCGGCCTTCTTGCCGCGCCGCAGGAACCCCATCAAACCGCCGCCAGCCGTCGTGCTCCCCCCGCGGGCCAAGAGCGTTTCCTCATCCTGCGTGTGAACTTCCACGCAAATGTGTAGCGCATGGGCGAGGAAAAATCACCCCCGGCGTTGGTGCGGCTGCCGGGGGTGCGCAAAGGGCTGCAGCCGGGGCGTTCAAAGCCGCCCGAGCCACTGCCGGAAGGCGGTGTTGACCGCTTCCGGCGCCTCCAGGGTGGACAGGTGGCCGCAGCCGTCGATGACCACGTACTCGCAGTCCGGCAGCTGGTCGACCATCTCCTGGTGGACCTTGGGCGGCGTCATGGCATCCTCGGCGCCGCACAGCACCAGGGCCGGCACCCGCACCGCCTTCAGGTCGCCGCGGCCGT
The DNA here is from genome assembly GCF_039523075.1 of Caenispirillum bisanense. Classification (NCBI taxonomy): domain Bacteria; kingdom Pseudomonadati; phylum Pseudomonadota; class Alphaproteobacteria; order Rhodospirillales; family Novispirillaceae; genus Caenispirillum; species Caenispirillum bisanense. Next base: position 33,574 of record NZ_BAAAEP010000019.1, on the reverse strand, counting down.
CGGGGCGGTTGATGATGGCGTTCTGCTGGCGGGCGAAGCCGACCACGCCGACGCGCGCCGCCATGTCGGCGCAGGTCTTCTTGAGGTCGGCGTCCTCCAGGCGGCTCGGCGCCACCAGCAGGGGGTACATCTCGTCCACCACGTCCATGAAATCGCCCGACTCGGCGCGGCGCACGAACTCCCGGCGGGCTTCCTGCTGTTCCGGACGGTCGGCGCGGGCGTTGGTGTCGAGCAGGGCGAGGCCGCGCACGCGCTCCGGCGCCTGGCGCATCACTTCCTGCGCGATGTAGCCGCCCATGGACAGGCCGGCGATGGCGAACTGCTGCGGCACATCGGCCAGCAGGCGGGCGGCGAAGCCCTCCATGCTGTCGTCTTCCACCACGTTGGCGACGGTGATGTCGGCCACGTCGGACAGCGCCTCCAGCTGCGGGGCGAACAGGGCGCGGTCGGTCAGCAGGCCGGGCACCAGCACCAGCGAAATCCTGGACATGCGGAAAAACTCCCTTTCTTCTTTATTTGATCAGGGTCTTGCTGATCTCGCGGAAGGCTTCGTGGCGGGAATCGCCGACCCACTCGAACAGCGCCATCTCGGTGGTCACCACGCCGACGCCGGCCGCCGCCATGCGGGCGAAGGCGGCATCCCGGTCGGCAACGCGCCGGGACGAGCAGGCGTCGCGCACGACATAGACGTCGTAGCCGATTTCCTTCAGGCCGAGGGCGGTCTGCAGCACGCAGACATGCGCCTCGATGCCGCACACCACCACCTGCGGGCGGCCGAAGTCGCGCAGGCGGGCGACGATGGTCTCTTCGGCGGCGCTTGAGAAGGTCCGCTTCTGCAGCACGTTTTCCGGGCCGGTCAGCTCGCGCAGGTCGAACATGGTGGGGCCGATGCCCTCGGGGTACTGCTCGGTCACCGTCACCGGGATGCCCAGGCGGGCGGCGCCGCGCATCAGGCGGGCGCCGTTGTGCAGCACGGCGCGGGGGTCGTCCATCACCGGGCAGAGTTTTTCCTGCACGTCGACGACAAGGAGCGAAGACCTTTCTCCGGTGATCAACATGGCATCCTCCCGCTGTTTGAAACGTTCTTCTGGCGGCGGAAAAGGCGCCGCGTCGACGCCCGACGGTAGACGAATTTCGCCCCTCGGCCAAGCTGCCGGGGGCCGGACCGTTCCGCGAACGTTGACAGCGGCTTTTCCCGCTCTATTATCCGCATCCGAACCGAATTCTTGGCCCCGGGCCTGCGCCGACCGTTTTCGAAGCGCCCGCCCCCGCCACTTCCCGTAGGCCGAACTCCACACGCATGACCTTTTCCGATCTCGGGCTGTCTCCGGAAACCCTTCGCGCCATCGACGACGTCGGCTATGACACGCCCACGCCGATCCAGGAGCAGGCTATTCCCGTCGTGCTGCAGGGCCGCGACGTTCTGGGCATTGCCCAGACGGGCACCGGCAAGACGGCCAGCTTCACCCTGCCGATGATTGACATCCTCGCCGCCGGCCGCGCCAAGGCGCGCATGCCGCGGTCGCTGATCGTCGCGCCGACCCGTGAACTGGCCGCCCAGGTGGCGGAAAACTTCACGCTCTACGGCAAGTATCACAAGCTCAACATGGCGCTGCTCATCGGCGGCGAGAGCTTCAAGGATCAGGTCTCGGCCCTCGACAAGGGCGTCGACGTGCTGATCGCCACGCCGGGGCGCCTGCTCGACCTGTTCGACCGCGGCCGCATCCTGCTGACCGACGTGAAGATCCTGGTCATCGACGAAGCCGACCGCATGCTCGACATGGGCTTCATCCCCGATGTCGAGCGCATCGTGTCGCTGCTGCCGAAGATGCGCCAGACGCTGTTCTTCTCGGCCACCATGGACGCCCAGATCGGCCGCCTGGCCGACGCCTTCCTGCAGAACCCCAAGGAAGTGCGCGTCAGCCCGAAGCAGTCCAGCGCCGCCACCGTCGTCCAGCAGATGGCCATCGTCGAGCACGAGGACAAGCGCCGCGCCCTGCGCGAGCTGCTGAACCGCGAGGACGTGCGCAACGCCTTCATCTTCTGCAACCGCAAGCGCGACGTGGCGATCCTCTACAAGTCGCTGTCCAAGCACGGCTACGACGTGGTTCAGCTGCACGGCGACATGCCGCAGAACGAGCGCACGGTGACGCTGGAGCGCTTCAAGAAGAACGAAGCGCGCCTGATGGTGTGCTCCGACGTGGCGGCGCGCGGCATCGACGTGTCGGACGTGTCGCACGTCTTCAACTTCGACGTGCCCAGCCATTCCGAGGACTACGTCCACCGCATCGGCCGCACCGGCCGCGCCGGCAAGGAAGGCCACGCCTATACCCTGGCGACGCCCGACGACACCAAGTACGTCGACGCCATCGAAAAGCTGATCGGCAAGGAGATCCCGCGGGTGCAGCTCGAAACGGTCGAGAATTGCGAGCTGGCGCCCGATGATGGCCGCAAGCGCCGTCGTCGCCCCGCCCACGGCAAGGACAAGGACCGTGGCCGCGACCGCGACCAGCGCCGGCGCGAGCCGTCGCGGGGTGGCGAGGCCCCGGCCGCTGCCGCCGCCGTGGCGCCGTCGGCCCCGGCTGAGGCCGCGCCGGTCGCTCCGGCCCCCGTGCCCGCCGCCGCCGTTGAGCCGAAGCGCGAGGAAAGCCGCGACGAGCCGCGCCGCGAGGCCCGCGACGACCGCCGCCGCGACCGTGGCGACCGCCCGGAACGGGGCGAGCGCAGCGACCGTGGCGACCGCAACGGCCGCGATCGTGATCGCGACCGTGACCGCCGTGGCGGCCGTGGTCGCCGCGACCATCCCGCCTGGGAGGTCGAGGAGATGGAGCACGGCCCCGACGCCCTGGCGTTCGGCGCCCACACCCCGGCCTTCATCCTGGTCGACCCGGTGGTCGAGGGCGAGCGCCTGCGCATCGAGCGCGAACGCCGCGAGGCCGAGGCCGAGAAGCGTCGCGCCGCCCGTGAAGCCGCCGCTGCCGACGAAGCGGCCAGCGTCGCCGCCGATGACACCGACGACGGGGATGCGGGCGCGGACGACGCGGCCGTGACCATCGCCGATGCCGCCGCTGACGGTGCCGCCGGCGAGCCGCGCAAGCGCCGCCGCACCCGTCGTCGCGGCAAGGGCGACCGGGCGGAGGGCGACACCGCCGCCATGGCCGTCACCGCCGCCCCGCAGGCGCCGGAGCAGCCCGAGCTGGCTGCCGACACGCCGGTGCCGGCCGAACCGGTGGTTGAGGTCGAGGCGACCGCCGCTGCCGCCGCCGAGCAGGTGGCCGAGGCCGCTGCCGCTCAGGATGCGGTGACCGATGCCGAGGGTGCGCCCGCCGCCACGCCGAAGCGCAAGCGCGCCCCCGCCGCCCGCAAGGCGCCGGCGGCGAAGAAGCCGGCCGCCAGGACCGCCGCGCCGCGCAGCCGCAAGAAGGCCGCCGAACCGGCCGCCGCCGCCGAGGGTGCTGCCCCCGAGGCCGCTGCCGCCGGCGAGGCCGAGGCGGCGCCGAAGCCGAAGCGGACCCGCGTGCGCAAGACCACCACGGCCGAAGGCACCACCGAAACGGTGGAGAAGGCGCCGGCCAAGCGCCGCGCCCCGCGCAAGAAGCCGGCCGCTGCCGCTGCCGCCGCCGGCGAGACCGCCGCGGCGGAGCCGGTGCCGCCGGTGCCCTCCAGCGGCGACTGACCGCCGGGCGGAGGCATCCGCTCCCTGCACTGACCCACAGGCCCGGACCCGCGTCCGGGCCTGTGGCGTTTGCGGCCGGGCTCAACCGCCGGTTCCGATGGGGCCGTTCCGGCATTGTCACGGCCGACCGCTGCTGCCTATGATGGCGGGAACGTGAGCATCCCGAAGGATGCCGTCGGACGGGAGGAACCGCCGCATGCGCATGCCGGCGCCGGACCAGGGCACCATCGCCCGGCGGTCCGACATCGTGGACGCCCTGCGCCGCATCGTGCCGGGCGAAGGGGTCATCGTTGACGAGGACGAGCTGCGCGCCTACGAGTGCGACGCGCTCACCGCCTATCGCCAGCTGCCGCTGGTGGTGGTGCTGCCGGAAACCACCGATCAGGTCAGCCGCATCCTGCGCTGGTGCTACGACAACGGCGTGAAGGTGGTGCCGCGCGGGGCAGGGACGTCGCTGTCCGGCGGCTCGCTGCCGCTGGCCGATGCGGTGACCATCGGCATGGGGCGCTTCAACCGCATCCTCGACATCGACTTCGACAACCGCTGCGTGGTCGCCCAGCCGGGCGTCACCAACCTGGCCATCACCACCGCGGTGGCCCATCGCGGCTTCTACTACGCCCCCGATCCCTCCAGCCAGATCGCCTGTTCCATCGGCGGCAACGTGGCGGAGAATGCGGGCGGCGTGCATTGCCTGAAATACGGCCTCACCACCAACAACCTGCTCGGCGTCGAGATGGTGCTGCCGGACGGCGAGATCGTCCGCCTGGGCGGCAAGCACCTGGATGCCGGCGGCTATGACCTGCTCGGCGTCGTCACCGGGTCGGAGGGCATGCTCGGCATCGTCACCGAGGTGACGGTGCGCATCCTGCGCCGGCCGGAGACGGCGCGGGCGGTGCTCATGGGCTTCCCCGGCAACGAGACGGCGGGGGATTGCGTCGCCGCCATCATCGCCGCCGGCATCATCCCGGCCGGGCTGGAGATGATGGACCGCCCCGCCATCCACGCCGCCGAAGCCTTCGTCCATGCCGGCTACCCGCTGGACGTGGAGGCGCTGCTGATCTGCGAACTGGACGGGCCGGCGGTGGAGGTGGAACACCTGATCGCGCGGGTGGAGGCCATCGGCCGCGACCACGGCGCCATGGCGCTGCGCGTCTCCGCCAGCGACGAGGAACGCATGACCTTCTGGGCCGGGCGCAAGGCGGCGTTCCCGGCGGTCGGCCGCATCAGCCCGGACTACCTGTGCATGGACGGCACCATCCCCCGCCGCGCCCTGCCGCAGGTGCTGCAGCGCATGCAGCAGATGGCCGAGACCCACGGCCTGCGGGTCGCCAACGTGTTCCATGCCGGCGACGGCAACCTGCATCCGCTCATCCTGTTCGATGCCAACCGGCCGACCGAGCTGGAACGGGCCGAGGCCTTCGGCGCCGACATCCTCAAACTGTGCGTGGAGGTGGGCGGCGTGCTCACCGGCGAACACGGCGTCGGGGTGGAAAAGCGCGACCTGATGCCGGTGATGTTCGGCGAGGACGACCTGAAGCAGCAGCAGCGCATCAAATGCGCCTTCGATCCGGCGCAGCTGCTCAACCCCGGCAAGGTCTACCCGACGCTGCACCGCTGCGCCGAACTGGGCAAGCTGCATGTCTCCGGCGGCCGGCTGCCGTTCCCCGATCTTCCCCGCTTCTGACCATCCCCTCAGGCCGCGAGAGCCCATGACCGACATCCTCTCCCCCGCCACGCCGGAGCAGGTGCGCGACGCCGTCGCCTGGGCCGTGGACAGCCGCACGCCGCTGCGCATCCAGGGCCACGGCAGCCGCGACGGCCTCGGCCGGCCGGTGACGGCGCCGGCGACGCTGGACCTGTCGCGCCTGTCCGGCATTCTCGACTACCAGCCGGCGGAACTGATGCTCACCGCCCACGCCGGCACGCCGCTGGCGGAAATCACCGCCGCCCTGGCCGAACGCGGCCAGCACCTCGCCTTCGAGCCGCCGGATCTGGCGCCGCTCTATGGCGGGGCGGCGGGGGCGGGCACAGTGGGCGGGCTGGTGGCCTGCAACGCCGCCGGGCCGCGCCGTATCGCCGCCGGGGCGGTGCGCGACCATTTCCTCGGCTGTCAGGCGGTGGGCGGCCGGGCGGAGCTGTTCAAGGCCGGCGGCAAGGTGGTGAAGAACGTCACCGGCTTCGACCTGTGCAAGCTGCTGGCCGGCTCCTTCGGCACCCTGGCGGTGCTGACCGAGGTGACGCTGAAGGTGCTGCCGGCGCCGGAACAGGCGGCGACGGTGGCGGTGCGCGGCCTCGACGATGCCGCCGCCGACCGCTGCCTCGCCGCCGCCCTGCAATCGAGCCACGAGGTGGTCGGTGCCGCCCATGTGCCGGCGGCGCTTTCCGCCGCCGTGGTGGCCGGGGCAGGGGAGGCGGTGACGCTGGTGCGGGTGGAAGGGCCGGGGCCGTCGGTGGAATGGCGCGCCGCCGCCCTCTGCCGCGAGCTGGGCACCTTCGGTCCCGCCGCCACTCTGGCGCCCGAGGTGGCAGCCGCCGCCTGGGCGGCGGTGCGCGACGGCGCCGCCTTCCGCGAGGAGGCGGCGGAGGCGCTGCTGTGGCGGATTTCGGTGGCGCCCCTGGCCGGGCCGCAGGTGGTGGCGGCGGTGCAGGCGCATGGGGCGGTGCGGGCGGTCTATGACTGGGGCGGCGGGCTGGTGTGGCTGACCCTCTCCGGTCCCGCCCCGGCGGAACAGGCGCAGGTGCTGCGGGCGGCGGTGGCGGCGGGGGGCGGCGGTCATGCGACGTTGCTGCGGGCGCCGGCCGAGGTGCGTGCCACGGTGCCGGTGTTCGAGCCGCAACCGGCGCCGCTGGCCGCGCTCACCCGCCGCATGAAGGAAACCTTCGATCCCGCCGGCGTGCTCAATCCCGGCCGCATGGCGGAGGGAGCCTGACATGCAGACCAGCTTCACGCCCGAGCAACTGCGCGACCCCGCCCTGCAGGAAGCCGAGGCGATCCTGCGCAAGTGCGTCCACTGCGGCTTCTGCACCGCCACCTGCCCGACCTTCGTGCTGCGCGGCGACGAACTGGACAGCCCGCGCGGCCGCATCTACCTCATCAAGGACATGCTGGAGAACGACCGCCCGGCGACGGACAAGGTGGTCAAGCACATCGACCGCTGCCTGTCCTGCCTGTCGTGCATGACCACCTGTCCGTCCGGCGTCGACTACATGCATCTGGTGGACCACGCCCGCGCCCGCATCGACCAGACCTACCGCCGCCCGCTGGCCGACCGCCTGCTGCGCGAGATGCTGGCCCGCGTGATGCCGTACCCCGGCCGCTTCCGCGCCGCCATGGCGGCGGCCCGGCTCGGCAAGCCCTTCGCCGGGCTGCTGCCGGAGCGCCTGCGCGGCATGCTGAAGTTCACCCCCGCCGCCATGCCGGCCCCCACCGCCGCCAACCGCCCCGGTACCTTCCCGGCGGTTGGCGCCCGGCGCAAGCGGGTGGCGCTGCTGCAGGGCTGCGTGCAGCCGGCGCTCGACCCCGCCATCAACGAGGCGACGGTGCGGCTGCTCACCCGCCTGGGGGTGGAGGTGGTGGCCCCGCCGCAGGCCGGCTGCTGCGGCGCCCTGGTCCATCACCTGGGCAAGGAGGAGGAGGGCCGCGCCTTCGCCCGCGCCAACGTGGCGGCGTGGATGCGCGAGATCGAGGGCGAGGGCCTGGACGCCATCGTCGTCAACGCCTCGGGCTGCGGCACCATGGTGAAGGACTACGGCCACTTCCTGCAGCACGACCCGGAGTGGGCGGAGCGCGCCGCCCGCGTCTCGGCGCTCACCCGCGACATCACCGAGTTCCTGTGCGAGCTGGACCTGCCGCCACCGGCCGATGCGTCGCGAGTTGCGGGGGTGACGGTGGCCTATCACTCCGCCTGCTCGCTGCAGCATGGCCAGCGCGTGCGCACCCAGCCGAAGGACCTGCTCGGCCGCGCCGGCTTCACGGTGAAGGAGGTGCCGGAGGCCCACCTGTGCTGCGGCTCCGCGGGCACCTACAACCTGATGCAGCCGGAGCTGGCCGGGCAACTGCTGGCCCGCAAGGTGGCGAACATCGAGTCGGTGCGGCCCGACGTCATCGCGGCGGGCAACATCGGCTGCATGACCCAGATCGCGCAAGGGACGCGGGTGCCGATCGTGCACACGGTGCAACTGCTGGACTGGGCCCTGGGCGGCGACCGGCCGGCGGGGGTGTGACGGGGCCGCCGTTGCCGCCTCTGCGCGTCGGAGCTATATGAAAGGGGCCATCGGCGGCGGGAGGTGTCATGACCAAGGTTACGCTGGCGCACGCCAAGGAACATCTGGAAGACCTGATCGCCCAGGCCGCGGCCGGGGAAGCCGTTTCCATCATGAGTGAGGGGCGGGAGGTCGCGCGCCTTACCCCGCCCGGCCGCCGCAGGCCCGTTGCCCTGTCCGACCTGAAAGCCCTGACCGACCCCATGCCGCTGCAACCGGAAGGCGCTGACGCTTTCGTGCGGCGGATGCGCGATGAGGGGCGCTATTGACGGCGGGCGCCCGTCGGCAAATCCCCGCCCGCCCTCTCCACCCTTCCCCTGCGCGCTCCGGTCGCTTAGCATGCGCCGCTCATGCAACGGGAATGATGGTGATCGCCGGTGAAATGTCCGCAGTGCAGCTCTGACAACGCCTACCACGACGGCAGCCTCTGGAACTGCCCTGACTGCGGGCACGAGTGGAACCCGGATACCGCCGATGCCGCCGCGTCCGAAGGCGCCGGCGGCGGCGGCATTCGTGATGCCAACGGCAATCCGCTCGCCGATGGCGACAGCGTGACGGTGATCAAGGATCTGAAGGTGAAGGGCTCGTCGCTGGTGGTGAAGGGCGGCACCAAGGTCAAGAACATCCGCCTCGTCCCCGATGCCACCGACGGCCACGACATCGCCTGCAAGATCGACGGCCTGGGCGCCATGAACCTGAAGTCGGAGTTCGTGAAGAAGGCTTGAGGCCTTCCTCACGCTCTCTCTCCCGGCGGCGGCCGAGCCCCGCCGGGCGTCAGGCCCCGCCGGGTGCCACCTCGACCCCCGCCACCGTCTCGCCGATCAGGAAGTCGACCACCTGGCGCAGCGCTTCTTCCGGCGTGGCGCCGGCGGCGATGGCGGTGCGGTAGGTGGCGAGCTGGCGGTGGGCGCTGGTGCCGCGGGTGAGGATGTGGCGGCAGTGGGCCAGTTCCGCCTCGCAGCCGAGTGCCGCCGCGTCCTCGGCGGTCAGCGCCAGCAGTTCGTCCAGCAACTCGGCGTAGGGCACGATGGCGCCCTTGCCGAAATCCACCAGCCCCTCGTCAAAGCCGTAGCGCTGGGCGCGCCAGCGGTTTTCCAGCACCAGCATGTGGGCGTAGAGCCGCCAGCGCTGGTTGCCGCGGCGCAGGCGCCACAGCATCCGCAATACGCATACGTACAGCGCCGCAATGGCCGCCGCGTCGTCGACGTTGGTGCAGACGTCGGTGATGCGCATTTCCAGCGTCGGGAAGCGGGCCGAGGGCCGCACGTCCCACCACAGCTTGCTGCCGTCCTCGATCAGCCCGGCGGCCACCAGCACGTTGACGTGGCGCTGGTACTCGCCCCAGCTCTGGAACTGTTCCGGCAGGCCGGTGCGCGGCAGCTCGTTGAACACGCTGATGCGGTAGGACTTGAGCCCGGTATCGACGCCGCGCCAGAACGGCGAACTGGTGGACAGCGCCAGCAGGTGCGGCAGGAAGTAGTTGACCTGGTTCATCAGGTCGATGCGCAGGTCCTGATCCTCGATCGCCACATGCACGTGGGTGCCGCAGATGAGCAGGCGCCGCGCCACCCCCTGCAGGTCGCGGGCGAGCACGGCGTAGCGTTCCTTCGGCGTGTGGCGCTGGTCCTGCCACTGGGCGAAGGGGTGGGTGGAGGCGGCGATGGGCGCCAGACCGTGGCGGTTGGCCGCCCGCGCCACCACGCCGCGCATTTCCGCCAGGCAGGCGCGGGCCTCGCCGGCGGTCTTGCAGATGCGGGTGCCGACCTCGATCTGGCTGCGCAGGAATTCCGGGCTGACGCTGCCGGCTTCGGATTCGCCGCAGGCCTCCATCAGGTCGTCGGGGCAGTCGAGGACGAGGTCGCGGGTCTCGCGCGAGACCAGGAGGTATTCCTCCTCGATCCCCAGGGTGAAGGCGGGCTCGGGTGCGGCCACGGTCAGAAGTGCTCCACGGTGTGGACGCGCGGGTCGGTCATGGCCTCGCGCAGGGCATCGGCGAGGAAGCCGCCCCAGCGGTCGGCCCCGATGTCGTCGGCAATGAGATCCTGCCGCACCTCCACCGCCGCATGGGCGAGGCCGGCGGCGGCGGCGTGGGTTTCGGTGGTGTAGGCGATCTCGCGGCCGTCGTAGGGCTCGTTGTCGCCGATGGCGAGGTCGGGGTGGGCATCGCGCAGGTGACGGATCATCGGCAGGGCGATGCGCGGGTCCTTGTTCCACAGGATGCCGGCATGCCACGGCCGCGGCTGGCCAGACTTCATGCACGGCGTGAAGCTGTGGATGGAGAAGATCACCGGCGCCCGCTGCGGATCACGCTGCCACAGGTGGGCGAGCGTGTTGGTGATGGCGCGGTGGTAGGGGTGGAAGATCTCGTCCAGGCGCCGGTCGAGGTGGGCCGCAGTGAGGTTCTGGTTGGCCGGCACCGGCCAGGTGTCCGACACCGCCGGCACGCTGCCGGGGTGGCCGGGCTGGCGGTTGCAGTCGATGACGAGGCGCGAATAGCCGCACAGGATGGCCGGTGCGTCCAGCAGCTCCGCCATGCGGCGGGTGACGGCGGCGGCGCCGATGTCCCAGGCGATGTGCTCCCGCCACGCCTCGGCCGGCACGCCCATGTCGCCCAGGCTTTTCGGCGTGTTGGTGGAGGCATGGTCGCACACCAGCAGCAGGGGCGTGCGTCCGTCGCCGTTGATGAGCTGCGCCGCCGGCGGGTCCTCGGGCCCGAGCAGCGGCGGCAGGTCGCGGTTCAGTCGGTGGATCTGCGGATCAGTCATGATACGCCGGACTATACCTGATCCGAGGGCTCGGCCAATAGGGCGTGCATGGCGCCGCGCACAATGGACCTTTGCCGAACGCGCAGGGCAGCCGTACTGTGGCGGCACCATGAGCACCTTGTCCGCCGCCTCCGCCCCCGTGGTTCGCCTTGCCCTGCCGGCCCTGCTGGCGGGGGCCTGCGCCATCGCCTTCGCGCCGATCTTCGTGCGGCTGTCGGAGGTGGGGCCGATCGCCACCGCCTTCTACCGCTGCCTGTTCGCCCTGCCACTGCTGTGGGCGTGGATGGCGATGGAGGGACGCCGCACCGGCGGCGCAGAGGCCGCACCCGCCGGCTCCGCCCGGCCGTCCAGCCTGCGCGACCACCTGCTGCTGGCCATCCCCGGCCTGTCGTTCATGGGCGATCTGGCGGTGTGGCACATCTCCATCACCATGACGACGGTCGCCAACGCCACCCTGCTTGCCAACTTCGCGCCGGTGTTCGTCACCTTGGGCGGCTGGCTGCTGTGGCGGGTGAAGCCGACGCCCACCTTCCTGGCCGGCATGGGCCTCGCCATGGGCGGCGCCATCGTGCTGATGGGCGAAAGCCTGACCATTTCGTCCGAGCAGATCATGGGCGACGTGCTGGGCGTGGTGACGGCGGTGTTCTATGCCGCCTATATCCTGTCCATCGGCCGGCTGCGGGCGCGGTTCTCGACCTCGGTGCTGATGTTCTGGAGCACGGTCTACACCGCCGCCGGCCTGCTGGTCTGCACCCTGGTCGCCGGCGAGGGGCTGGCCATCGTCAGCCTCTACGGCCTGGCCGTGCTGGTGGGGCTGGCGGTGGTGTCGCACTTCGGCGGCCAGAGCCTGATCGCCTATGCCCTGGCGCACCTGCCGGCCAACTTCAGTTCGGTGTCGCTGCTGCTGCAGCCGGCCGTCGCGGCGGTGCTGGCCTGGGCCATCCTGAACGAGCCGTTGAGCGCCTGGCAGGGCATCGGCGGCGTCATCGTGCTGTTCGGCATCTTCCTCGCCCGCCGCGGGTCGAAGACGCCGAAGCCGCCGGCCGCCGCCGCCGAGTAGGGCGGGGCGGCCCGATACACCCCAGAGCCCGGCAAACGGGCCGGAGGACCGATGGGAGGTAAGACGACGGCGACGGCGGCCGCGCCCGCCGCCGGACCGGTGCGCCGCGATGACATCGCGCCCTGGGTGCCCTGGGTGATGTGGGGCTTCGGGGCGCTGTTCTACTGCTACGGCTTCTTCCAGCGCGTCGCCCCCTCGGTGATGGTGGGGGAACTGATGCGCGATTTCGCCGTCGGTGCCGCCATCACCGGCACCCTGTCTTCCCTCTACTTCTACACCTACGCCGGGCTGCAGATCCCGGTCGGGCTGGTGCTCGACCGGTTCGGGCCGCGCCGGGTGCTGGCGGCGGCGGCGGTGGTGTCGTGCCTCGGCTCCGCCGGGTTCGCCTTTGCCGACAGCCTGACGCTGGCCTACGTCGGGCGGGCGCTGATCGGCGTCGGCGCGGCGGTGACCTGGGTCGCCGCCCTGACGCTCGCCGGCAACTGGTTTCCGCCGCGCCGCTTCGCGCTCATCTCCGGCCTGACCATGGCGCTCGGCATGGCCGGGGCGGTGGGCGGGCAGGCGCCGCTGGCGGCGGCGGTGACGGCGGTCGGCTGGCGCGGCACCATGATCGGCGCGGCGGTGTTCGCCGCCGTGCTGGGGGTGGCGGCGTGGCTGATCGTCCGCGACCGCCCCGGCGCCGATGCCCGCAGCCGCCCGCAGGCGGCGGAGCACGGCTTTTCCGCCGGCCTCAGCGCGGCGCTGCGGCGGCGGCAGATCTGGGTGATCGGCCTGTTCGGCGCCATGACCTCGGCCCCCATGCTGGCCTTCGCCGGCCTGTGGGGCGTGCCCTACATGATGCGGCTCTACGACATGTCGCGGCCCGAGGCGGCGGTGATGACCTCCATCATGCTGGTCGGCTGGGGCTTCGGCTCGCCGTTCTTCGGCTGGCTGACCGATGCCATCGGCCGCCGCCGGCTGCCCATGATGCTGTCGTCCGGCGGCTCGCTGGCCTGCACGCTGACGTGGCTCTATGGCGGCCTGCCGCTGGCGGCGCTGTATCCGCTGCTGTTCCTGACGGGCCTGTTCGCCGGCGGCATCGTTCTCACCTTCGCGACGGCGCGGGAGAACGCGCCCGGCTGGGCCAGCGGCGCCACGCTCGGGGTCGTCAACATGGCGGTGATGGCGTCGGGCGGCATCTTCCAGCCGCTCATCGGCTGGTTCCTCGACCTCGCCTGGACCGGCGAGACAGCGGGCGGCGCCCGCCTCTACAGTGTGGAGGCGTGGCGCAGTGCCATGGCGGTGCTGCCGGTGTGCAACGCGCTCGCCCTCACCGCCGCCCTGCTGGTGCGCGAGACCCACTGCCGCCCCCACGGCGAGGCCGCCGCCGCCGCCTGACCGACTCCAGCCGCCGAGGGCCCCCGCCATGAGTTTCGACCCCGACCGCCTGCTGCGCCGGCTGTTCGACGCCGCCGTTGCCGCCGCCGATCCCGCCCGCATCGTGCCGCCGCACCGGCCGCCGCCGCCGGCCGGGCGGACGGTGGTGGTCGGCGCCGGCAGGCCGGCGGCGGCCACGGCGGCGGCGGCGGATGCGGCATGGCCGGCGTCGGCGCCGCTGTCCGGGCTGGTGGTCACCCGCTACGGCCATGGCGGCGCGGCGGGGCGGATCGACGTGGTGGAGGCCGCTCACCCGGTTCCCGACGATCCCGGCCGGCAGGCGGCGGAGCGCATCCTGGCGCTGGCGCAGGGGCTTGGTCCCGACGACCTGCTGCTGTGCCTCATCTCCGGCGGCGGCTCGGCGCTGCTGTCGCTGCCGGCGGCCGGCATCAGCCACGCCGACAAGCAGGCGGTGACGCGGGCGCTGCTCAACAGCGGTGCCGCCATCGCCGAGATCAACTGCGTGCGCAAGCACATCAGCGCCATCAAGGGCGGCCGGCTGGCGCAGGCGGCGGGCGGGGCGCGGGTGCTGGCGCTGGCCATTTCCGACGTGCCGGGTGACGACCCGTCCGTCATCGCCAGCGGCCCGACGGTGCCCGACCCGACGACGCGGCAGCAGGCCGAGGCCATTCTGCGCCGCCACGGCATCACTCCGCAGGCGGCGGTGGCCGACTGGCTGGCGCGGCCGGAGGCGGAGACGCCCAAGCCCGGCGATGCTGCCTTCGCGCGGGTGGAAACGCGGGTGATCGCCCGCCCCGTCGCCTCCCTGCTGGCGGCGGCGGAGGAGGCGCGGGCGGCCGGGGTGACGCCGCTGGTGCTCGGCGATGCGCTGGAGGGCGAGGCGCGGGAGGCGGCGCGGGCGCTGGCCGGCATGGCGCTGGGCTGCCGCCGCCACGGCCTGCCGCTGGCGCCGCCCTGCGTGCTGCTGTCGGGCGGCGAGTTGACGGTGACCCACGACGGGCAGGGACGCGGCGGCCCCAATGCCGAATTCGCCCTTGCCCTGGCGGTGGCCCTGGACGGGGCGCCGGGCATCCACGCCATCGCCTGCGACACCGACGGCATCGACGGCAGCGAGGATAACGCCGGCGCCGCCATCGGCCCTGACACCCTGGCGCGGGCGCGGGCGGCGGGGGTGGAGGTGGCCGCGGCGCTCGACCGTCACGACTCCTATGGCGCCTTCGCCGCCCTCGGCGCGTTGGTGACGACCGGTCCGACCCGCACCAACGTCAACGATTTCCGTGCCATCCTCATCACCGCCGCCGCCGGCTGAGGCATCACGAAATCTTCAACCCCGGCCGGCGTCGTACCCCCTTCCGGCGGGGCGGCGGTGCGGCTATGGTGGAGCCACCATGAGACGCTATCGCAACGCCAAGATCATCGCGACGCTGGGGCCGGCCAGCTCCTCCGCCGCCACCATCGAAGCCCTGTGCCGTGCCGGCGCGGACGTCTTCCGCTTCAACTTCAGCCATGGCTCCCACGAGGACCATCGCGAGCGCTACGACATCGTACGCGCCATCGAGAAGAAGCTGGACCGTCCCATCGCCATCCTGATGGACCTGCAGGGGCCGAAGCTGCGCGTCGGCACCTTCGCCGGCGGCAAGGTGCAGCTGAAGGCCGGGCAGCGCCTGCGGCTGGACATGGACCCCGCCCCCGGCAACGAGGAACGGGCGCCGCTGCTGCACCCGGAAGTCTACTCCGCCCTGACGGCGGGGACCGAGCTGCTGCTCGACGACGGCAAGATCCGCCTGCGGGTGGAAAGCCACGGCCCCGACTTTGCCGAGACGGTGGTGCTGACCGGCGGCCCGCTGTCGGACAAGAAGGGCCTCAACGTGCCCGACGTGGTGCTGCCCATCTCCGCCCTGACGGAGAAGGACCGCCGCGACCTGCAGTTCGGCCTCGACCTGGGGGTGGACTGGGTGGCGCTGTCCTTCGTGCAGCGGCCGGAGGACGTGGCCGAGGCCCGCAAGCTGGTGGCCGGCCGCGCCGCCATCATCTCCAAGCTGGAAAAGCCCTCCGCCATCGACAAGCTGACCGAGATCATCGAGCTGTCGGACGCGGTGATGGTGGCGCGCGGCGACCTGGGCGTCGAAAGCCCGCCGGAGAACGTGCCGATCCTGCAGAAGCGCATCGTCCAGGCCTGCCGCCATGTCGGCAAGCCGGTGGTGGTGGCGACGCAGATGCTGGAAAGCATGGTGCAGAGCCCGGCCCCGACGCGCGCCGAAGCCTCCGACGTCGCCACCGCCATCTACGACGGCGCCGATGCGGTGATGCTGTCGGCGGAAAGCGCCGCCGGTGCCTATCCGGTCGAAGCGGTGTCCATGATGGACAAGATCATCCAGCGGGTGGAGAAGGACGACACCTACCGGATGATCATGGAAGCCGGCCGCGAGGCGCCGGAGAACACTGCCGCCGACGCCATTTCCGCCGCCGCCCGCCAGGTGGCGCTGACCCTGCGCGCCGCCGCCGTCGTCACCTTCACCTCGTCGGGCTCCACCACCCTGCGGGCGGCGCGCGAGCGGCCGCTGGTGCCGGTGGTGTGCCTGACCGCCGACCGCCGGGTGGCGCGGCGGCTGGTGCTGGCCTGGGGCACCCACTGCACCGTCACCACCGAACTGACCAGCTTCGGCGAGATGGTGGAAAAGGCCTGCCGCATCGCGCTCGACCAGGAGATCGCCAAGGTGGGCGAGCGGCTGGTGATCACCGCCGGCGTGCCCTTCGGTACCCCCGGCACCACCAACATCCTGCGCATCGCCTGGGTGGAAGAGTATTGCTGAGGATCACCGCGTGACCACGCCCCGCCGCCCCGACCAGCCGCCCCGGCCGCCCTCGCCGGCCCGTGATTTCGGGCCGCCGCTGCTGCTGAAGGCACTGGTCATCGGCCTCATCGGCGGGGCGCTGTCGCTGTCGGCGGAACTGCTGCTGGCCGATGCGGAGCCGCAGCCGTGGCGGTCGCTCGGCATCGCCTTCGGCCTGGGTGCCGGCTATTTCGCCTATGAAACGTGGCTGCGTCGGCGCCGGAAAATGCTCGCCGAGGGCCGGAATCCCGACGGTCCCACCCCTACGGGCAGTTGAAGGACGGGCGCAAAACACCGAGCGTTGAGTCTTGGGAGTGTCCAAGAAAAAACGTGAGGTGAACCATGCCTCAGTCCCTGCCGCCGATTCCCGAACCGGATCTCGGCCCCCCGCCGGCCTTGCGGGCCTTCGTGCTGTCGCTGGGTGCTGCTGCCGGCGAACTGACCCTTGAACTGATGATTCTCGGCGTCGCGCTGGCGAACCCGTGGGTGTCGCTGGCGCTGCTCGGGATCGTCTACCTGGTCCTCTATCCGCTGCTCAACGCCCGCGATGCCCGCCTGCGCCGGGAATGGCGGGCGCGCTGGGGCGTGGTCGGCTCCGCCGCCAGCGAGCGCTAGCCGCAGCGTCGAAGGGGCGCGCAGTGCCGTGCCGCCACCGCACCGGCCCGCCGCGAGGGCAGGGCCGGGCGAGGGCGGTCGTCCGGTCGCTCCCTCAGGCGGAGGCGGCCTGGGGGAAGTGCTGGTGGCCGTGGTCGCAGCGGCCGACGGCGTGCTTTTCGTCGCAGGTCATGCCGTCGGCGCGCGGCCGCAGGCCGATCCAGGCTTCGATCTGCACCGGGTCGAAGCCGAACTTCTTCTGTCCGCCCACCTGCAGCAGCGGCCGGCGGATCAGGTCCGGGTCCGCCATCATCAGCGTCAGCGCCTTGTCGGGCGTCTGGGCATCGGGGTCGATGGCGTTGGTGCGCACCTTGGGATGCAGCTTGTTGAGCCAGGTGCTGACCGGCCGTCCCTCGAAATAGGGCCGCAGGGTTTCCGCCGTCCACGACTCGACGGTCAGGTCACGGAACTCGATGGTATGTCCCGCCGCTTCCAGCTGGCGGCGCTGCTTGGCGTTCGCCGGGCACTCCGGCTTGCCGTAGAAGATCACGTGAGCCATCGGTCTTTCTCCTCATGTGGGGCGGTGCCTGCCGGGGCGGCCTGGGGGCCTGTGCCGTTCCGTCACAGCTCCGTCATGATGAATCCCTTGATAACCTGAACCGTGATGAAATAATAGTCCCTACCGTTCCTGCGCCTAATATATGTGCATATGGTGGGCGTTCCCCCCAGGTGCGGCCAGTCCAACCCAACCCACGCTTCCCGGAGCGCAGGAGGTTTACCCATGGCGAACGTCACCTTTTCGAGCCCCGCGATGCCGCGCGACTGCACCGTCTATGCGGTGGCCGGCGACACATCCACCGTGCTGGCCCTGGCCAAGCGGCACGAGGTGCCCATCCCCTGCCACTGCCAGGACGGCGAGTGCGGCGCCTGCCTGATCAAGGTCACGCCGCTCGGCAGCAAGGTCATGGCGGTCAGCCTGACCGACAAGGAAAAGCTCACCCTGTCGGTCAACGGCAAGCTGACCAAGGAGCAGCTGTACGAGGCGGAAACCAACGACGTGCCGCCGCCCTACCGGCTGGCCTGCCAGTACATCGTGCGCGACGAGGACATCCTGGTGGAGTTCTCCGGCGAGCCCGGAGTCGAGATCGACCTGCGGCGCTGATCACCCGCCGGCATCGGCTGTCGCGGCAGGGCGCCGCGGCAGCCGCCTGCCGTCGCCGCCCGTTATGGGGGAAACTGCCTCACCCCTGACGGAGGACCCGATACATGGCCAACGGCCACCGCGGCACCGGCGACAGCATGGCCGGCGACCTGTTCCGCATCGTGCTCGCCATCATCCTGCCGCCGCTCGGCGTGTTCTTCGAGGTCGGCTTCGGCAAGCACTTCTGGATCAACATCGTGCTGACCCTGCTCGGCTACATCCCCGGCATCATCCATGCGATCTGGGTGATCGCCCGCAAGTGACCCCTCAGCCCTTCCGCTTCGGACCGGCGGTGGCTGCCTTGGCGGCTGCGGCGGCGGGTTCCGCCCGCGCTGCCTTGGCGGCGGCCTTCCCCTTTGCGGCGGCGGGCGGGGCGGGTTCGGTCTTCACCAGGTCGGGCCGCCAGCGGGCGATGGCCGCCTGCAGGGTGGCGTAAAGCTCGCGCCCGGTGTCGCCGCCATCGCCGGCGATGCGGTCGCGGATGACCGCCCGCATGGCGTCGATGTGGGCCTTCACCACCTCCAGGGCGGCATCGTCCTGGCGGCAGCCGTGGCCGGTGGCCTCGTAGAGGCTCTTGGCGAACAGGGTGATGAGCGGATAGCCGAAAGTGCCGCCCTCGCCGCGCAGCTCGTGGGCGGTCAGGTTGATCGACTCGAAGTCGCGGTGGCGCATGGCCGGCACCGTGCGGGCCGAATCGACCCAGTCCGACAGCCGCTTCAGATAGGCGCCCGCCCAGTCGTGGAAGTCGGCGGCGTGGCGCTCCAGGCTCGACTCGGCTTCTTCCAGAAGGCCCTTGGGCAGCACGAAGTCGGGGTCGGCGTCGGTCAGGCCCATCTTCTGGCGCAGCAGGTTGGGCAGCTTGAACAGCCACACGTCGCCCGCCTTCTTCGGCCGCACGATGGTGTCGCCGCTGTAGACGATGGTGGCGTGTTCCTCGCCCTCGCGCCGCCGTTCCGCCATGTCGGCGGGGGCGTTGCCGCGGTGGCGGCGGCGGTCGGGGCCGAAGTAGTCGCGGGTGCAGACGAAGGGGCGCGGATGGTCGACCACCCACCGCAGCCGCTCGTAGACCGCCGAGACGGAGAATGGCTTGGCGAGGAACTCGTCGGCGCCCAGATCGCGGGAGGCCTCGACGAACTCGCGGTCGGCGGCGCCCGACAGCATGATGAAGGGCATGAAGCGGTTGGGGCTTTCCTTGCGCTGGCGCACCCACTTCAGCAGCATCAGCCCGTTCACCGGCCGCATCACCATGTCGGAGATGATGAGGTCCACCCCCATGACGCCGTTATGGGCCGCCAGCGCCCCGCGCCGCCGCAGCACCGCCACCGCTTCCTCGCCGTTGCGGGCAAGGGCGATCTTGTGCACGCCCAGGGCGCGCAGGGTCTGGGCCAGGATGTCGCGGATATAGAGGTTGTCCTCCACCAGCAGCACCGTCAGGCGCTCAAGCGGCGAGGAGGGCGGCGGCGTGCCGGGCGAAAGGGCGTCTGGCTGCATGGTCCCCCGGTTATACGCCAGCCGCGGGCGGCAGCCTAGGGGGCTGCTCCTTGCTTGAAGGCGGCAATGGCGTCGGCTATCTTCGCCCTCCAGTCGGGCGCCGCATCGCGACTCGGCGCCGCCCGAACCGTTTCAAGACAACGAGGAATTCCACGCCATGGCCGACGAGACCGGCGCCCAGGCCAGCAATGACGTTGGCGGCATCGCCGCCGACCAGCTCCGCTCCTTCATCGAGCGCATCGAGCGCCTGGAGGAGGAAAAGGCCAACATCGCCTCCGACATCAAGGACGTCTATGCCGAGGCCAAGTCGTCCGGCTTCGACACCAAGATCATGCGGCAGATCATCCGCATCCGGAAGATGGAGCCCCATGAACGGGCCGAGCAGGAAGAGCTGCTCGACCTCTATCTGTCCGCCGTCGGCTACTGACCGACCCGGCGCCAGCGTCGCGCCGCCGCAGCCCCCGCCAGCCGGCGGGGGCTTTTTTTGTGACTATCCAGGCAGGTAAGGTTCCTACCGCTTTTTGTCGCAAACCCGTAAAGCCTTTTGTTGCATGGCACAATCGGCCCGCTTATCCTGTGGGCAGCCCGCCGGTCCGCGGGTGCCGCTGACGAGAAACTGTGCAGATGCTGGATGCTTCCGCCGACCGGCACCCCTTGCCGGCCCGCATCACCCGCGCCTTGCTGGACCACCTGCCCGACGGCGTGGCGGTGCTGGCGCAGGGGCGTGTGGTCTACGCCAACAGCGCCTTCGCGGCGCTGGTGGAGCGGCCGGTCATCCGGTTGCTGGGCGGGTCGCTGGACGAGCTGCTGGGCGACGATCTCTGCCTCACCTGCATCGACCCGGCCGGCGATGACGGCCGCACCGTCACCTTCAGCCTTGGCGGGCGCACCACCACCCTGCACCTGCGTCGGTTGTCGGAAACCCACACCCTGGTGCTGCTGACCGACATCACCGAACAGCAGGTGGTGGAACGGGCGGTGCGCGAGGCCGAGCGGCGCTGGCGCAGCATCTTCGAAAACGCGGTGGAGGGCATCTATCAGTCCACCCTGCAGGGCGGCTACATCCAGGTCAATCCGGCGCTCGCCCGCATCTACGGCTACGACTCGCCGCGCGACCTGATGGAGGGGCTGACCGACATCGCCGGCCAGCTTTACGTCGACCCGGAGGCGCGCGACCGCTTCAAGGCGCTGATGGAACGCTCCGGCGTGGTGCGCGAGTTCGAGGCGCAGGTGCGCCGCCGCGACGGCGAGATCATCTGGATCACCGAGAACGCCCGCTGCGTCCGCGATGATGGCGGCCGGCTGCTGTATTACGAAGGCACGGTGGAGGACATCACCGCCCGCAAGCAGGCGGAAGAAGAAATCCGCATGCTCGCCAAGGTGTTCGAAAGCGTCGCCGAGGGCATCCTGCTGATCGACGAGGGGCGGGTGGTGCGCGCCGCCAACCCCGCCTTCACCGCCATCACCGGCCATGCCGCCGACACCCTGGTCGGGCGGCCGGTGGCGCTGCTGGCGGCCGGCTTCCACGAAAAGAACCTGGAGCGCGACATCTGGGCCGCCGCTGCCCGCGACGGCGTCTGGCGCGGCGAGGTCTGGGCGGAGCGCGCCGGCGACCGGCCCTTCCTCATGGACCTGTCGGTGACCACGGTGCGCGACGACAGCGGCGCCATCCTGCGCTATGTCGCCGCCTGCACCGACATCACCCGCCGCAAGGGCGACGAGGAGCGCATCCGCTTCCAGGCCAACTACGACCAGCTGACGCGCCTGCCCAACCGCCACCTGATCACCGACCGGCTGGACCAGGCCATCCTGCGGGCCCGCCGCAACGGCGGCCGGGTGGGGGTGCTGTTCCTCGACCTCGACCGCTTCAAGTACGTCAACGACAGCTACGGCCACGCCGCCGGCGACGAGCTGCTGAAGCTGACCGCCCGCCGCCTGCGCCACTGCGTACGCATGTCCGATGCGGTGGGGCGTCTGGGCGGCGACGAGTTCCTGATCGTGCTGCCGGAATGCGGCGCCGGCAACATCGGCGCCTACATCGCCGAGAAGGTGCTCTACAGCCTGTCGGAGCCGTTCACCGTGGTGGGGCGGGAGCTGTTCTGCGTGCCCTCCATCGGCATCGCCTACTGGCCCGATCATGGCGACGACGCGGCCGAGCTGATCCGCAACGCCGATGTGGCGATGTACCACGCCAAGCGCGGCGGCGAACGGCGCTATGCCGCCTTCGAAGCGTCCATGGCGCAGCGGTCGCTGGCGGTGCTGACCATGGAGAACGAGCTGCGCATGGCGGTCGGCCGCAATGCCTTCGAGCTGCACTTCCAGCCCAAGGTGGACGCGGTGACCCAGCGGGTGACGGGGGCGGAGGCGCTGATCCGCTGGCCGCATCCGCGCCTTGGCCTCGTCAGCCCCATGCAGTTCATCCCGCTGGCCGAGGACAGCGGCCTCATCATCCCCATGGGCCGCTGGATCCTGCGCGAGGCCTGCCGGCTGATGCAGGGCTGGCGGGCGGCGGGGATCGCGCCGGTCAGCATCTCGGTCAACGTCTCGCCGCGCCAGTTCACCGACCAGGGGCTGCTGTCCACCATCGCCCAGGCGCTGGAGGAAACCGGCCTGCCGCCGGCCTGCCTGGACCTGGAGATCACCGAAAGCGTCATGTCCGGCGACGTCGAGCGGGTGATTTCCACCCTGGAGGCGCTGAAGGGCATGGGCGTCACCCTGTCGGTGGACGATTTCGGCACCGGCTATTCGTCGCTCAACTACCTCAAGACCTTCCCCATCGACACGCTGAAGATCGACCAGACCTTCGTCCGCGACCTGATGGCGCCGTCGGGGAAGGAGGCGGCCATCTGCTCCACCATCATCACGCTGGCCCGCAACCTCGGCTTCTCGACGGTGGCGGAAGGGGTGGAGACGGCCGAACATGCCGGCCTGCTGTCGGAAATGGGATGCGACACCCTGCAGGGCTACTGGTTCTCCCGGCCGCTGCCGGCGGAGGCGTTCGAGCGCTACCTGCGCGAGCGTCAGGCGATGGCGCCAGTGGCCCGGGCGGTGCGGCCGTCGGCCCTGCCGCGCACCGGCACCGGCAGTTGATCCCGCCGCCGGCGCGGCAACCCCTGGCGTTCACAGGCGTCTCTCCATCGGCAGACTGAGTCATCCGACAGGAGGAGTTTCCCATGCGCCAGACCCCCATCCTTGCCGGCCTTGCCGTGGCGGCCCTGGCCGTCGCCGCCCCCGCCGTCGCCGCCGACCTGCAGGGCCAGGGTTACGGCCACGGTCACGCCGGCACCCAGGTGTCGCCGCAGGTGCAGCAGATGCACCAGCAGATGGGCACGCCCATCAGCCCGGACGACGCCCGCGCCGCCGCCCAGGTCGGCGGCCAGGACTTCGAGATGCGCGAGATGCCGGACGGCACCACGGTGATGGTGGTCACCCAGCGCCACGCCTATCCGCAGCTGTTCGCCGCCGAGGTGGCGGGACGGGCGAGCGTCGAGGAAGGGCAGGGTGCCGGCCTCGGCAGCGGCGGCCTCGGCGCCAGCGCCAGCGGCACCGGCGGCAGCCTGAGCGCCGGCGCGCAGGTCACCAACCCCGACGCCATGATCGGCAGCGACGGCTCCATCGGCGTCCGCTCGGGCGGTGCTCCGGCCACCGGCGGCACCCTCGGCACCATGAGCCAGCCGTCGTCCGGCAGCCTCGGCGGCGTCAGCCACTACGGCACCGCCAACTGACCGCAGGCGAGCCTAGCCGCCGGCCGGCCCGCATCGGCAGTCGCCGGTGCGGGCCGCTGGCGCGTGGGCGGTCAGGCCGACAGCTGGCCCACCGTCGACAGCAGCACCCGCACCGAGACGGGCTTGGCCAGGAAGGCGTCGAAGCCGGCGTCCAGGAAGCGGTTGCGGTCGTGGCCGGGGGCGAAGGCGGTCACCGCCACCACCGGCGTGGTGCGCAGGTCGTCCTGGCTCCGCACCTGCTTCAGAAGGTCGAAGCCCGAGATGTGTGGCAACTGGATGTCCATGAGGATGCAGGACGGCCGTGCCGTCCGCACCAGGTCCACCAGTCCGCTGCCGTCCAGGCTGGCGAGCGGGTTGAAGCCGCCCTGGCGCAGGA
Source organism: Caenispirillum bisanense (assembly GCF_039523075.1). Classification (NCBI taxonomy): domain Bacteria; kingdom Pseudomonadati; phylum Pseudomonadota; class Alphaproteobacteria; order Rhodospirillales; family Novispirillaceae; genus Caenispirillum; species Caenispirillum bisanense. The sequence continues at coordinate 10,212 of NZ_BAAAEP010000019.1, read as the reverse complement.
TCTGCTCGAACAGCTTCATGTTGAGGGCGTTGTCCTCGACTACGAGGACGGTCTTGCGCGTGTCGTCCAATCGTTTTCCCCTGACTACCCCAATGTTCTTGAGGGTAAGGGTGCCGCCGGCGCCCGCTTCGACGCCAGGGTTAATTGGAATACTTCGCCTATCCCAAGGTTGATCGCTTGATCAGCATTAAATTTTCATGACAGCAATGGCTTGCAGTACAGGTGAGCGCTGGCCGGGCACAGGCTGCTGAACTGCCGCGTGGCGCGAAGGGCGGCGGGGGCGGCGGCGCGCTCGGCGGTGCGGTAGCCGTGGCGGACGAAGAAGGCGCCGTCGCCGGTGGTCAGCAGCCAGGCGGCGGTGGCGCCGGCGGCGGCGGCCTCTGCCTCCAGCCGGGCGAGCAGGCGGGCGCCGAGGCCGGTGCCGCGGGCCGCAGGCGCGGTCACCAGAGAGCGCACCAGGGCGACCTCGCCATGGTCCTCCAGGCCGCCGCAGCCGAGCACGCCGGCCGCGCCGGCATCTTCGGCCAGCCACAGGCGCACGCCGGCGGCGGCGATGTCGTCGGTGGGCAGGCCCTCGGCGGCCAGCAGGGCGGTGATCGCCGGCAGGTCGGCGGCGGTGGCGGCACGCAGGATGGGGCGGGCAGGGGCTGGCATGATGGCGGCGGCTCCGGGCGGCGGACGGACTCGGTCGAGGCGCCAGTCTACCGCGGCGGCGGCGATCAGGCGACGCCGACGGTCAGGGCGCGGCGGCTGACGGCGGCCAGGTGGCGGGCCAGGGCCTCGCGGTCGCCCGCCGCCGGCAGCGGCAGTTCCACCAGCGCCGCGATGCGGTCGTGCAGCAGGCGGAACAGGGCGTCATAACGGGCGGCGATGTCGGCCTCGGTGCCCACCACCGCCAGCGGATCGGGCAGCGGCCAGTTCACCACCACCGGGTTGCCGGGCAGCGGCGGCAGGGCAACGCGGTCGATGCGGTCGCACAGGATGACCGCCACCTGAACCGGCGGCAGACCGGCCGCCAGCAACTCCGTCAGCCCCTTCGGCCGCAAGCCCTGGGTGGGGCAGTGGCGGCGGTGCAGCAGGCCGAGCGCCACCGCACTGGCGCCGGCGCCGTCGGGGTCGATGCCGGCGCTGAGGGCATGGAAGCGGCCGTCGCCCTCGCGCGCCAGGATGGCCTCGGCCATCAGGCTGCGGGCGCTGTTGCGCAGGCCGAGGAACAGCACGCGGGTGATGCCGGCGGCGGGCGCGGCGGCGGCCCCGCCACCGCTGCCGGCCGGGCGGAAGGTCTCGCCGAGGAAGTGGATCAGGCGGTCGACCAGATCCTGGTTGGCGGTATAGATCAGCGACCGTCCCACCCGCCGGTTGGTGACCAGCCCGGCCGCCTTCAACTGGTTGAGGTGGAACGACAGGGTGGAGGCCGACATGCCGCACTGGTCCGCGATCACGCCGGCCGCCAGCCCGTCGCCGCCGGCCTGTACCAGCAGGCGGAAGATGTCGAGCCGGGCGCCGTAGGCCAGGGCGGCCATCGCCTGAACAGCATCGTCAGAGTTCATGCGTCCATCCTTGCCGGGCGGTTGATCCGGGCGGAGCGGCGCCGAAGGGTCCGAACGGCGGCGGCTTTGCCGCCACGATCCGGGTGGCCGCCGGCGGAACGCCGCCTTACCATCATGCTGCATGTGCACCACGACCGAGGAACAACTGCCATGTCCGTGTCTCCGTTCCCGTCGGACACCGCAGAGGGCACCGACCCCTCCTATTTTTGGTCCGCTGTGTTGCAGCGCAACAACAGATTCGACGGAATTTTCTGGTATGGCGTCACCAGCACCGGGATTTACTGCCGTCCGGGCTGCCCCAGCCGTCGTCCGCGGGCGGATCGGGTGCGCTTCTTCGCCTCTTGCGCTGCAGCAGAGGGGGCCGGCTTCCGGCCCTGCCTGCGCTGCCGGCCGCAGGCGGCGGAAGCCCCGGCGGCGGCCGATGTGGTGGCGGCCTGCCGGCTGCTGGCGGCCGCCGTCGCCGAAGGGGCGGAGGCGGCGGAGGTGACGGTGGAGGCGGTGGCGGCTTCCCTCGGCGTGTCCGCCAGCACGTTGCACCGCCGCTTCCGCGCCGTGCTGGGCTGCACCCCGGCGCAGGTGGTGGAAGCCTTCCGCATGGAGGTGCTGCGCCGGCTGCTGCGCCAGGGCGACGGCGTGGCGAGCGCCACCTACGGCGCCGGGTTCGGCTCCGCCAGCCGGGTCTATGAACGCTCCGCCGCCCACCTCGGCATGACCCCGGCGGCCTACGCCCGCGGCGGCGCCGGCGAGACCCTGGGCGCGGTGGTGGTGCCGACGCCGCTCGGCGCGCTGCTGGTGGCGGGCACCTGTCGCGGCCTCAGCGCCGTGCGGCTGGGCGACGACGGCGATGCCCTGTGGCGGGAGCTGGCGGCCGAGTTCCCCGCCGCCACCATCGCCGAGGCGGACCCGGCGGTGCAGGCCTGGGCGGCCGGCCTGTCGGCCTGGGTGGCGGGGGCGCGGGCCTGGCCGCAGCTGCCGGTGGACGTGCGCGGCACCGCCTTCCAGCGCCGGGTGTGGGAGGCGCTGCAGGAGATCCCCGCCGGCGCCACCATCACCTACCGCGACCTCGCCGCCCGCATCGCGCGCCCGACGGCGGTGCGGGCGGTGGCGCGGGCGGTCGCCTGCAATCCGGTGGCGCTGGCGGTGCCGTGCCACCGGGTGGTGCCGGCGGCCGGCGGCACCGGCGGCTACCGCTGGGGGCCGGAGCGCAAGGCGCGGCTGCTGGCGCGCGAGCGGGAGGAGTGACTCACCCCGCTGCCGGCGGATCGACGCGGATGAGCGTCTGCAGCAGGGTGGCGCACAGCTTGCGGGCGGCCTCGCTCGGCGCGGCGGCGACGAAGACGTCGACGCGGGTAACGGTGAGGGTGCGGCCGGGCTTCAGCACCTCGCCGCGGGCGATGAGCCAGTCGCCGCGGGCCGGGCTGACCAGGTTCATCTTGTACTCCGTCGTCAGCACGTTGCTGCCGGCCGGCATCAGCGAATAGCCGGCGAAGCCGCCGGCCGAATCCCCCACCGTGCCCACCACGCCGCCGTGGAAGAAGCCGTTCTGCTGGCTGACATGCTCGGCGAAGGGCAGGGCGATCTCGCACAGGCCGGGCTCCACCAGCACCAGCCGGGCGTCGATGGCGCGCATGGCGCCCTGGGCGGCGAAGATGGCGTGGATGCGCTCCCGCCACGCCGGGTCGGGCGGCACGGTGGCGGAGGCGGTGGCCGGGGCGGGACCGGCGGCAACGGTGCTGGACATCCTGGCAGACTCCCTGTTTCGTTCGGGTTCACCCCGTTCCCGCGAGCGTAGGAGACCTGACGTGGCGGAAGGCAAGATCGTTCTGGTGCTGGTCGACGGTCTGCGCGACGACACCGCCCGCCGCCACTGCGGGTTCATGGAGGGGCTGGTGGCTGCCGGACAGGCGGGGCGCCGCACCATGCGCGCCTGCCTGCCGAGCGTGTCGCGGGCGCTTTACCACACCGTCCACACCGGCCTCGCCCCGGCGGAGCACGGCATCACCAGCAACCTGCTGGTGCAGGCCGGGCGCCATCCCGACGTCTTCAGCCTCGCCGCCGCCGCCGGCCGGGTGACGGCGGCGGCGGCCTTCTCGTGGTTCGCCGAGCTGTACAACGGCGCCATCCCCTACGATCCGGCGGACCACCGCGAGGTGGACGACGAGCGCCTGGCCATCCGCCACGGCCGCTTCTACCTCGACTGCGACCAGCCGGATACCGAGGTCTTCCATCAGGCGGAGATGCTGGTGCGGCGGCGGGCGCCCGACTATCTGCTGGTCCACCCCATGAGCGTCGACCACATCGGCCACCGCCACGGCGGCGACAGCAGCGAGTATCGCGGCCGCGTCGGCTGGTGCGACGACCTGCTGAGCCAGCATGTGCCGGGCTGGCTGGCGCGCGGCTATCGCGTCATCGTCACCGCCGACCACGGCATGGACGCCGAGGGCCGCCACGGCGGCGATTATCCCGAGGTGACGCAGGTGCCCTTCTACCTCGTCGGCGGCCCGCCGCTGGCGCTGGAGGCGGGCGCCGAGGCCGACCAGCGGGCGGTGGCGCCGACGGTGCTGCGGCTGCTGGGCCTGCCGGTGGCCGACACCATGCGGGTGCCGCCGCTGGTCTGACCACCGGTACCGGCGCCGGCGCCGCCTTAGGCCTTGTCCTTGTAGACGTCGATGATGGCGCCGAGCAGGGTCAGCGCATCCTCCCGCGAGCGCTGGAAGCTGTTGCGCCCGATGATGGAGCCGTTGCCGCCGCCGTCGCGGATGGCGCGGGCGTCGTCCAGGATGCCGTCGTCGCCCTTCTTGCCGCCGCCCGAGAACACCACCAGCCGGCGGCCGTTGAAGCAGGCCTGGACGATGTGGGCCACCCGCTCCGCCAGGGTGCCGGTGGGGATCTTCTCGCTGTCGTAGACCTTCTTGGCTTCCGCCTGTTCCAGGTGGGCGGTGGGCAGCTTGACCTTGACGATGTGGGCGCCGGCCAGGCAGGCCATGTGGGCGGCATAGGCGTCGACGTCCATCGCCGTCTCGCCCTCGGTGGTCAGGAAGCCGCCGCGCGGGTAGGACCACACCACCGTCGGCAGGCCGCAGGCCTTGGCCTCGGCGATCAGGTCGCGCAGGGATTCCAGCATGTCGTAGAACTGGGCGCTGCCGGGATAGATCGTATAGCCGATGGCGGCGCAGCCAAGCCGCAGGGCATCGTCCACCGAGGCGGTGATGGCCTGGGTGGGGTTGTCCTTCTCCGGGTGCAGGCTGTTGGCGCTGTTCATCTTGAGGATGGTCGGGATGGCGCCGGCGAAGGCATCCGCCCCCGCCTCCAGCGCCCCCAGCGGCGCGGCATAGGCGCTCAGGCCGGCATCCACCGCCAGCTGGTAATGGTAGTGCGGGTCATAGCCGGCCGGGTTGGGGCCGAAGCTGCGGGCCGGCCCGTGCTCGAACCCCTGGTCCACGGGAAGGATCAGCAGCCGGCCGCTGCCGCCGAGGCGGCCTTCCATCAGGATGCGGGCGATGTTGGCCTTGGTGCCGGGATTGTCGCTTTCATAGTTGGCGAGGATCTTCCTCACCTTCTGGGTGATGCGCATGGGCTCCGTTCCGTTGCTGAAGGCGTCCGTCCGTCGGACGGCAACGGGTCGCCGCCATCATCCGTTGCCCAGCGCCTCGCCCATGCGGCGGATGGCGGCCAGCCTGGCGTGCAGGCGGCGCCAGTCGTCGGCGGCGGCGATGGGCTCCCACAGCGATTCCACCTCGTCGATGAGCATGGTGCAGGGGGCGGGGTCGCTGAAGTAGGGATGGTCGAGGTCCACCCCCGGCCGCGCCGCCCGCCCGCGCAGCAGGTCGCGGAAGCGGGCGAAGGGCTCGCCGCGGTAGTCCCTGGCATGGGGGCTGCGCTCCAGCGCCCGCGCCTCCGAGGCCGCGCCGCCGTACCAGTCGAAGAACGGCCGTTCGAAGGGCACCTGGGTCTGTCCCATGGCCTCGAACAGGGCCACCACCAGCGCCTCGTCCTCCTGCTGGCCGGCCGGCAGGACGCCGAGGCGGCGGGTGACCGCCTCGTTCAGCGCGGCGGCGAAGGCGGCGGGGAAGCTCTGCAGCGCCTCCATCAGGCGGTCGCGGTTGCTCAGCGGCAGCAGCGTTTCCGCCAGCCGGGTGAGGTTCCACATCAGCGTGTCGGGCTGGCGGCCGTAGGCATAAAGGCCGGTCTGGTCGAAGTAGGCGGCGGTGAAGGCGGGATCGTGGACCGGCAGGAACCGCCACGGGCCGTAGTCAAAGCTGTCGCCGGTGACGACGATGTTGTCGGTGTTGAGCACGCCGTGGACGAAGCCCGCCGCCATCCACCCCGCCGCCAGCCGGGCGCAGTTCTCCCCCACCCGCCGCACGAAGGCGGCGGTGCGGTCGAGGCGGTCGTCGATGGCCGCCAGGTCGGGCATGTGCAGGGCGATGACGTGCTCCATCAGCACCGCCAGGGCGTCGGCATCGCGCAGGTAGCTCTGGCGCTGGAAGCTGCCGATGCGGATGTGGCTGTGCTGCAGCCGCACCAGCACGCAGGAGCGGGTGGGCGAGGGCTCGTCGCCGCGCCACAGCTTTTCGCCGGTCTCGATGACGCTGAAGGTGCGCGAGGTGCCGACGCCCAGCGCCTCCAGCATCTCGGTCGCCAGCAGTTCGCGCACGCCGCCCTTGAGCGTCAGCCGGCCGTCGCCGCCGCGCGACCACGGGGTGGTGCCGCTGCCCTTGGTGCCGAGGTCGAGCAGGCGGCCGTCGGCGGCGCCGTGCTCCCGCATCTGGGCGAACAGGAAGCCGCGGCCGTCGCCCAGGTCGGGGTTGTAGGTGCGGAACTGGTGGCCGTGGTAGCGCAGCGCCAGCGGCCCCGGCAGGTTGTCCGGCAGCGGCCGGAAGCGGCCGAAGTGGTCGACCCATTCGTCGTCGGTCAGCGCCTCCAGCCCCACTGTGGCGGCGGCGCGGTCGTTGCGGAAGCGCAGGACGTGCTGCGGAAACGCCGCCGCCTCCACCGGGTCGTGGAACCGGGTGTCGAGGTCGGCGTGGCGCGGGTCGGGGCGGTAGCGGTCGGTGACAGGCATGGGCCGGACATGGGCCCGCCGCCGGCCGGCCGCAAGGCTCGGCGCCATCGCCGCCGGCGAGTGCGGACGGTGCCTAGGGGCGCAAGAGGTCGCGCAGCACCTGCCGCAGCTGCGCCAGCCCCACCGGCTTGCCCAGCACCGCCGCCACATGCGCCCGCCACGGCTCCTGACCCACCGGGCGGCCGGTCATGACGACGACGGGCTGGCCGGGGGCAATGGCGGCGATCTGCGCGATCAGGTCTTCGCCGCTGCCGTCGGGCATGGTCAGGTCGGTGACCACCGCCGCCGGCCGGCGCTTCTGGAACAGGGCGAAGGCGTCGCGGCCGTTGCGGGCGGTCAGCACCTGGGCGCCGTGGGCGCGCAGGCCCCGCGCCACCACCTGCAGGGCCTGTGCCTCGTCGTCGACCACCAGCACCGACAGCCCGCTGAGCGGACGGTCGCCGGCGCGGCGGCCCGGCCCGGTGGTGGCGGCGCCCGGACCGGCCGAGGCGGCGGCGCCGCCCGGAGTGCCGGCGGCTGTGGCGCCGGGGAAGGGCGGGGCCAGCGGCAGGGCTGGCTTGGGCGGCGTTTCCGGCACCGGCAGCCGCACCTCGATCAGCGCGCCGGCGGCCGGGCTGAGCACGTCGATGCGGCCGTTCATCTCGGCGGCGATGGTCAGGCAGATGGCGAGGCCGAGGCCGGTACCCTTGTCCGCCGGCTTGGTGGTGAAGAAGGGTTCGAAGATGCGCTCGCGCACCCGGTCGGGGATGCCGCCGCCGTTGTCGCCGACGCTCAGCACCACCGTGCGCGTCTCGTCCTCCCGCCGCACCGCCAGGGTGATGCGGCCGCCGCCGTCGGGGTGATGGCCGCGCACCGCATCCAGGGCATTGGACAGCAGGTTGATGATCATCTGCTCGAACCGCACGGTATGGCCGAGGATCAGCGGCCCGGTGCGCGGCATGTGGACATCCAGCGCCACCCGCGCCTTGCGCACCTCGTGGCGGTAGAGCTTGACCACCGTGCGGGTGACCGCCACCGGGTCGAAGGGGCGCGGCTTGTCGCCGTCGCGGCGGCCGAACTGGCGGACGTGGCGGATGATCTCGGCAATGCGCAGGGTCTGGCCGTGGATGGTCTCGAAGGCCTTGCGCAGGCGCAGCGTGTGGCGCTCCGCCTCCAGGTCCTCCAGCGCCGCTTCCGCCACCAGGCGGGCGGTGTTGAGCGGCTGGTTGATCTCGTGCGCCAGACTGGCCGCCATCTCGCCAAGGGCGGTGAGCTTGGACAGGTGGGCCAGCTGGTCCTCCAGCGCCCGCACCTCGGAACTGTCCTCCACCATCAGGATGGAGGCGGCGTCCTCCGCCATGCCGTCGGAGAAGGGGTGATGACCGATGCGCAGCCACGGCGGCGGCGCATCGCCGACCTTGCGGCCGCCGACCACCTCGCGCCACGACCGCCAGCTGCCCGGCGCCGGCACCGGCACCAGGTCTTCCGCCCGGCGGCCGATCAGGGCCGGCTTGGCGTCGCCCAGGATGCGGCAGAGGGCATCGTTGGCGGTGACCACCCGGCCGCCGTCATCGAGCAGGGCGAGGCCGATGGTCGCCTTCTCGAACATGGCGCGGAAGCGGGCCTCGGCGCGGCGGCGCTCGGTCAGGTCCTGGACGTGCAGGATGAACTGCTGCGGCGCGCCGTCGATGTCGCGCACCACCGCGCCGGCGATCTGCACCCACACCGCCTGACCGTCGCGGTGGCACAGGCGCACCTCCAGCGGCCCGGCGGCCCGGCCGCCGGCCGCCAGGGTGTCCAGGTGGCCGGCAAGGGCGGCGGCATCGTCGGCGTGGGCGAGGTCGCCGAGGGTCATGGTCAGCAGGTTGTGCTGGTCATGGCCGGTGATCTCCGCCAGCACCGGGTTGACGCGCCGCAGCCGCCCCTGCGGATCGGCCAGGGCCATGCCGTGGGAAGCGTTGACGAAGGCCGAGCGGAAGGTGTCCTCCGACCGTTCCAGCAGGCGCTCGGCCCGTCGCCGCTCGGTGATGTCGACGGCCAGGATGAGCGCCGGCCGGCGGCGGCGGGAACTGGGGGGCAGGCCGGCGGGGGCGTCCTCGTCGTCGTCGGCCATGGGCAAAAGGTGCATCTGCAGCGCCGTCTCGCCCAGGTCGAGGTCGAGGCGCACGTCCTCGCCGCTGCGGGCGCGCTCCAGCGCCGCCACCACCGCCGGATGCGCGCCCCACACGTCGGCCGCCTGCCGCCCCACCGCCTGACCGGGACGCCGCCCGACCAGGGTGAGGGCGCGGCCTTCGGAAAACACCACCTGACCGTCGCGGTCGACGGCGGAGATGATCACCGGCAGGGTGGCGATGATGCTGCGCAGCAGGCGGTCGCGGTCGCGCAGTGCGCGTTCGGCCCGCCGCCGCTCGGTCACGTCCAGGCCGACGCCGAGGTAGCCGCGCCCGCCCGGCCGGTCGGGGCCGAAGACCATGTCGAGCGCCCAGCCGCGGCGGTCGTCGGCGACCTCGAAGCGCACGGTGCGGCGTTGCGTCAGCGCCTCCCGCAGGGGGCCGGCGGCGCCCGGCAGCAGGTGGAAGATGTCCTTGCCCACCACGTCGCGCTCGGCATTGACGCCGAGGCCCAGGCGTTCGGTGATGATGCCGGTGTCGTCGGTCTGGAAGATGACCACCGGCAGCTGCAGCAGCGCCTGCATGATGCGGGACAGGCGGTCGCGCTCCGCCTCCATGCGGCGGGCGGCGGTGACGTCGCGGGCGACCGACAGCACGCCGGTCACCACTCCGCCGCGGTCGCGCAGGGCGACGGTGGACACCACCAGATGCATGGCGCGGCCGTCGGGACGGTGGACGATGCGGTGAACGTCGAGCAGCGGCGTGCCGGTGGTCATGACGGCGGTGTCGCCGCGACGGAAGGTTTCCGCCTCCGCCCCCAGCGGCAGCACGTCGCGGTCGCTGCCGCCGATGACGCCGCTGCGCGAGCCGGCGGCGAAGATGTCGGCGAAGTTCTGGCTGCAGCCCTGGTAGACGAGGTCGCGGTCCTTCCAGAACACGAAATAGGGAATGTGGCTGAGCAGCGCCTCCAGCAGCCGCGCCTGCTCCAGCCCCTGGCGGATCTGGGTGTCCTGGACGGTGATGTCGCGGGCCTGGGTGACGACGCCGATCAGCAGGCCGTCGACGGTGCGCAGCGGCGCGAGGTGGATTTCATAATCGCGCCAGTGGCCGAGGGCGACGTTGCAGGCGCGGGTGAAGCGCACCGGCTGGCCGGTTTCGCGCACGGTGGTTTCCGCCTCGCCCAGCGCCGCCGCCAGCTGGCGCGGCGCCATGTCGACGGCGCGCTGCCCGACCAGGGAGCGGGTGGGGCGGCTGAAGAAGTCGCGCGCCGGCTCGTTGGCGATGAGAACCAGGCCGGCGCGGTCGGTGACATAGACCGGGTCGGGCAGGCCTTCGTCGATGCCGCCGAGGGTGAGGGGACGGTGGCCCTCGGCCTCCGCCGGTGCTTCCTCGGCGGCCGGGACGCCGGGCGGGGCGGCCTCCGTCCCGGCGGCCGAGGCGGCGGCGGCCGCGGCGGCGGCGGTGGAGGTGGGGGGGGGGGGGGGGGGGGGGGGGGGGGGGGGGGGGG
>NZ_BAAAEP010000018.1:0-79303 GCF_039523075.1 Caenispirillum bisanense | reverse complement strand
CAACCTGCCGAGCCTGTCGATCCCCTGCATCGGGTTGTGCTGTGGCTGAGGGCGGTCAGCTTCATGGCGGTCTTCCGGTTCTATGCGCGCTGCATGATCAGTCCGGCCGCAGCAGGTAGCCCTTGCCGCGCACGGTCTGCAGGTAACGCGGCAGGCGGGCGTCATCCTCCAGCTTCTTGCGCAGGCGGGTGACCTGCACGTCGACGCTGCGCTGGTTGCCGAGCGCCCCGGTAGCGGCCGCCAGATCCTCGCGGCTCAGCACCTCGTGCGGGTGGTCGGCCAGCACCTTCAGCAGCGCCGCTTCCGCCGTGGTCAGATGGATGCGGACGCCGTGGCGGGCAAGGTCTTCGCGCTTGCGGTCATAGACGATCTCGCCGAAACGCAGCTCCGCCGCCGCGGCCGCCGCCGCCGCCAGCACCGCCGAGGCGGCCGGGGCCGGCGGCTGCGGCTGGGCGGCGCGGCGCAGGATGGCGGCGATGCGCAGCAGCAGCTCGCGCGGCTCGAACGGCTTGGCGAGGTAATCGTCGGCGCCGGTTTCCAGGCCCTGGATGCGGTCTTCCGTCTCGCCCATGGCCGTCAGCATGAGGATGGGCACCGCCTGCCCTTCCTCCCGCAGCGCCCGCGCCAGGTCGAAGCCGGTTTCGCCCGGCATCATGACGTCGAGCACCATGAGGTCGAATTCCATCACCGCCAGCTGCCGCCGCGCCTCTTCCGCGTCGACCGCGACGGTGACCAGATAGCCGTTGTCTGACAGGTACTTGCGCAGCAGCTTGCGCAGCCGTTCGTCGTCGTCGACCACCAGGATGTGGGGGGTTTCCTCGCTCACCGCCGCCCCCGCCTCAGCGCGTGCCGCCGCTGCCGCCACCGCTGCCGCCCGCACCGCCGCCGGAGCGGCGGCCGGGGCCGGCGACGCCGGCCAGGAAGCGGGAGCGGTCGGGCTCGTCGGTCATGCCGGCCAGCACCCGGCGGAAGCCCTCCACCGCCCCCGGCCCGGCCTCGCGGTAGGCGCGGGCGATGCGGCGGCGCTGGCGTTCGGTCAACTGGCGTTCCAGCTCGACGCCCTTTTCCGTCAGTTCCAGCAGCCGCTGGCGGCGGTCGCGCACGCCCTGGCGCTGGACGATGAAGCCTTCCTTCACCAGCTGGCTCAGCACCCGCGACAGGCTCTGCTTGGTGATCTTCAGGATGGTCAGCAGTTCGCTCACGCTCATGCCGGGGTGGCGGCCGACGAAGTAGATCACCCGGTGGTGGGCGCGGCCGAAGCCGTGGCGGGCCAGCATGGCGTCCGCCTCGCCGGTGAAGTCGCGGTAGGCGAAGAACAGCAGTTCGATGCCCTGGCGCAGTTCCTCTTCCCTCAGGAAGAGCAGGTTTGCGCCGGATTTGATATCGGACATGTGGCGGCGGCGGCTCGGCTGTGGTTAGGATGAGGATGACATCGCAGGCCAGTATGGCACAGCCCTACTGGGACAGTCATATTGACTTATGTGACGGAACGATGTTACCCAGGCCAACCGAGTTTCGGCAACTTTTCTCCACTTCGAGGCGATGAACATGTCGGTGCCCTCCTTCGACGACCGCGACGGGCTGATCTGGTACGACGGCCAGATGGTCGACTGGCGCGATGCCAAGCTGCACGTCCTCAGCCACGCCCTGCACTACGCCAGCTGCGTGTTCGAAGGGGAGCGCGTGTACAACGGCAAGGTCTTCAAGCTGACGGAGCACTCCGAGCGCCTCATCGCCTCCGGCCGGGAACTGGGCTTCGAAGTGCCCTACACCGCCGCTGAACTGGACGAAGCCACCCTGGCGACCGTGAAAGCCAACAACATCGTCGACGGCTACGTCCGCCCGGTGGCGTGGCGCGGGTCGGAAATGATGGGCGTGGCGGCGCAGCAGACCAGGATCCACGTCGCCATCGCCACCTGGCCGTGGCCGAGCTACTTCTCGCCGGAAGCGCGCCTCGCCGGCATCCGCCTCATGCTGTCCGACTGGCGCCGCCCCGACCCGCGCACCGCGCCGGTCAAGTCCAAGGCCGCCGGCCTCTACATGATCTGCACCCTGTCCAAGCACCGGGCCGAAAACCTGGGCTTCGATGACGCCCTGCTGCTCGACTGGCGCGGCCAGGTGGCGGAAGCGACCGGCGCCAACGTGTTCTTCGTCATGAACGGCGAGATCCACACCCCGACGCCCGACTGCTTCCTGGACGGCATCACCCGCCGCACGGTCATCGAGCTGGCGAAGAAGCGCGGTTACACCGTCATCGAACGGGCGATCCAGCCGGAAGAAATGGCCAAGGCGCAGGAATGCTTCCTGACCGGCACGGCGGCGGAAGTCACCCCGGTGCGCCAGATCGGCGACTACACCTTCACCCCGGGCGAGGTGTGCAAGGCGCTGATCGCCGACTACGACGCCGCCGTCGGCCGCACCAACACCCTGGCGGCCGCCGTCTCCGAATCGGCCGACTGATCGTTCGGCCGCCGGCACCGGCACACGAAAAGCCCCGCGACCGAGCGCCGGTCGCGGGGCTTTTTGCTGTCGGTGCGGAGAGGTCATACCCGCCGCTCCTGCGGCGAGAGCCAAGGCCGCGAGGAGCGGCCGCCCGGCGCCTGAGGGCAGCCCAAACTCACCTATCACCCGAGGCGGCTGCCGGCAGCGATCCGGAAACCGCGCAGCAGGGCGTCGCGCTCCAGCGCCCCCTTGCCGGCCCGCTGCAGCAGCAGCGGCCGCAGGGCGGTGCCGTCGGCGCAGGCGATCAGCAGGTCGTCGTCAAGCACCGTGCCCGGCTCCGCCCCGGCGCGGCCGTCTTCGGCGCGGCAGGTCAGGATCTTCAGGCGCTCGCCCTCCACCTCGCACCAGGCGCCGGGGAAGGGCGACAGGCCGTGGATGTGGCGCAGCACCTGCCCGGCCGGGCGGGCGAAGTCGATGCGGGCTTCGTCCTTGTCGATCTTCTTCGCGTAGGTTACGCCCTCTTCCGGCTGTTCCTCGCCGTCAAGCTCGCCCTCCAGGATGAGGTCGAGCGCCTCCACCATCAGCGCCGCGCCCACCTGCGACAGGGTATCGTGCAGCTCCTGCGCCGTGGTTTCGTCGGTGATCGGCACCTCGCGGCGGATGAGCATGGGGCCGGTATCCAGCCCCAGCTCCATCTCCATGATGGTGACGCCGGTCACCGTGTCGCCGGCCATGATGGCGCGCTGGATGGGGGCGGCGCCGCGCCAGCGCGGCAGCAGGCTGGCATGAACGTTGAGGCAGCCGAGCTTGGGGCTTTCCAGGATCGGTTCCGGCAGGATCAGGCCATAGGCCGCCACCACCGCCACGTCGGCATCCAGTTCGTCGAACTCCGCCTGCGCTTCTTCGGTGCGCAGCGAGGTGGGGGTGCGGACCGGGATGCCCAGTTCCAGCGCCCGGGCGTGGACCGGCCCCGGCCGTTCCTTCTGGCCGCGGCCGGCGGGACGCGGCGGCTGGCTGTAGACGCAGGCGACCTCGTGCCGGGCGGCGAGCGCCTCCAGCACCGGCACCGAGAAGTCCGGCGTTCCCATGAAGACGACGCGCATGATGGTGGTCCCCCTTCTCCGCCGCCGGCCTCAGCGGGCGGCGACGGCTTCGTTCGGCTGGCCGAGCGACGGATCGGCCTTCTTCATCTTGGTCAGCTTGCGCAGGATCATGTTCCGGCGCAGCGACGACAGGTGATCGACGAACAGGCGGCCGTCCAGGTGGTCGATCTCGTGCTGGATGCAGGTGGCGAGCAGGCCGTCGGCCTCCAGTTCCCGCACCTCGTTCTGATGGTCGAGGTAGCGCACGGTGATGCGCGTCGGCCGCTCCACCTCGTCATACTGCTCGGGCAGCGACAGGCAGCCTTCCTCGTAGGGGCGCAGCTCGTCGCTGGCCCAGATGATTTCCGGGTTGGCCATGCGCAGGGGGTTGCGCTCCCCCTCCGGCGACACGTCGACCACGATCACCCGCTGCGACACCCCCACCTGCGGCGCGGCCAGGCCGATGCCGGGGGCGGCGTACATGGTCTCCAGCATGTCGTCCATCAGCCGGGCGACGGCGGCATCGACCTTCTCCACCGGCTTGGCCTTGAGCTTCAGGCGCGGATCGGGGGCGACGAGGATGGGAAGCAGGGCCATGGCGAGCGAGGTACCAGCGGTTTCCGAAGGGTCAGGACATAATCGCCGGGGGGCCGGGCGTCAAGGCGGGCGGCGGCCGGGGCGTGGAGTCGCAAGACACTTCACCTTTGCAAGGTCTCGGCTATGCTGGCGGCTTGGGGATCGGGGTTCGGGCTGAAGGGGGGCCTTGCTGCCATCATGGGGATTCGCCTGGGCAGACTTGCGGTGACGTTCCTGCCGCTGGCGGTGGTCAGCGGCCTGCTGGTGGCCGACGGCGTCGACCTGTCCACCGTGGACAGCGACCTGGCGGCGTGGTTCGGCCGCCACCGTCACACGCTGCTGGTGGTGGCCTTGTGGATCACCGGCGGCTGGGCCGTCGCCCGCACCATCCGCCAGCACGCCTGGCGCCGGCTGGCCCCCCGCCGCGACGGCTCGGCGCCCAAGGTGCTGGTGCAGATCGCCACCGGCACGGTCTATCTGGTCACCTTCGGCGGGCTGCTCGGCACCCTGTTCGGCAAGGATCTGCTGGCCGGACTGGCCGCCTTTTCCGGCGTCATCGGCATCGTGCTCGGCTTCGCCCTGCGCAGCATCATCCTCGACCTGTTCATGGGCCTTGCCATCAACCTGGAGCGGCCGTTTCAGATCGGCGAGCGCATCCATGTCCGCATCCGCGGCACCGAGGTGCTGGGCACGGTGCAGGAGATTTCCTGGCGGGCGGTGCGGGTGCTGACGGTCGAAAGCACCGTCGCCATCATCCCCAACCGCGAGATTTCCGAGGCCGTCGTCATCAACGTGGCGCAGCCGCAGACCACCTCGCAGCTGTCGGTGGAAGTGCCGGTGGAAAGCGGCTTCAGCCCGGCCCGCACCAGCCGCGTGCTGCTGGCCGCCCTGCACGACGTCGCCTCGCGCGGCGGCCCGGTGTGCGAGCCGGTGCGGGTGGAGGCGCAATCGGTCAGCGGCGACGGCGTCACCTGGCGCTGCGTGTTCATGCACGACCACCGCAAGAGCCCCATCGGCGTGGCCCGCGACCAGGTGCTGCGCACGGTGCTGCGCCACCTCTACGCCGCCGGCATCGGCATCGCCACCAGCCGCCGCATCGTCGTCGACGGCAATGGCGAGCGCCTGGCCGAGGACGCGGTGGCGGTGCTGCGCCGGGTGGCACTGTTCGAGCCGCTGACCGATGCCGAACTGGCGGAACTGGCCGGCCGCGCCACCCGCCACCACTTCGCCCCCGGCGAAACCGTCGTCCGCCAGGGCGACAGCGGCGACGTGCTGCACGTGGTCGCCGAAGGCTTCCTGGAGGCGCTGGTGGACGGCCGCGTGGTCGGCCACGTCACCCCCGGCGACCTGATCGGCGAGATGGCCATGCTGACCGGCGAACCGCGCAGCGCCACCGTGCGGGCGCTGACCGACAGCATCGCCTGGGAAGTCGGCCGCGATGCCCTGGCGCCGCTGCTGGAGGCCCGCCCGGCCCTGACCGAGGCCATCTCCACCATCACCGCCGAGCGCCGCCGCCGGTTGCAGCAGTCGCTCGGCGATGGGGCGGCGGCGGCCCCGGCGGCGGCCCAGGCCCAGTCCATCCGCAGCGCCATGGCGCGGGTGTTCGGCCTGCTGAAGCTGGTGAAGTAGCGCGACCTAAAACCCCGCCGCCTCGGCCCGCGCCGCCTCCACCTTGGCATCCAGCTGCGCCACCAGCCCGCCCGGCAGGCCGAGGGCGGCGCCCAGGCGCTGCAGGTACTGGTGTTCCGCCGGCACGTCGGGGTCGATGGCGAGGCGGGAGGCGACATACAGCTCCGCCCCCTGCTCCTGGGTGCGGGCAAGGCGGGCGATGGCCATGGGGTCGGCATCGGTGGTGAAGGCGTCGAGCAGGAAGCCCTTTTCCTCCGCCGTCAGCCCCTGGTCGGTGATGGCGGCGGTGATGCGGGCGTGTTCGTCGGCGTCGATGTGGCCGTCGCACTTGGCGGCGGCGATCATGGCGCGCACCAGGGCAAGGCGGAAGTCGCTGCCGCCGGCGTCGCGCTCCTCGTCCAGGGAGAAGCCGCTGTGGGCGGGCGGCGGCGCCGCCATGTCGGCCAGCGGGGCGCCCTGGGCCGGCTGCCCTGCCTTCCAGTCCTGCCACGCCTTCCAGGCCAGCCCGGCGAGCAGCGCCGCGCCGCCGTACTTCAGCGCCTTGCCGCCCATCTTGCGGCCCTTCTTGCTGCCGAGCACCAGCGACAGCAGGCCGCCCGCCGCCGCCCCGCCGAGCATGCCGCCGCCGAAGCCGGAACCGGAACCGGAGCCACCGCCGGTCGGCCGGCCGCCGGGGGAGGCACCGCCGCCACCGCCCAGCATGCGGCGGACCTCCTTCTCCAGGCCCGCCGTCCCGCCCGAGCCGAGAACCCCTTCCAGCATGCGCCGCACGTCCATCATGGCACTCCTGTCCGTCGTGAAGTCATGTCGGCAGGAGATGGGGGCGGCGCGGCGGCGGCACAACCGCCGGCGGCATCACCACACGGGCTGGAGATCGAAGGTCTTCACCTGCGGCACCTGGCGCGGATCGTCCAGCATGCGCTCCAGCTCCGCCACGCTCGGCAGGCGCTTGCCGGGGCGCGGGGCGCCCTTGGGTTCCTCGGCATACACGGCGACGATGTGTTCGCGCGGGGTGCCGAAGTAGCGGCCGCGCGGGCTGAACAGGTCGAAGAAATGATCGCGCAGGATCTCGGCGTAGCGTGCCGCCGTCGGCTGGTCGATCCAGCCGTCCGGCTCGAACCCGACCAGGAAGCCGCCGCACAGCGACCGCCGGTAATAGACCTTGCGCATGCCGAATTCCTGCGGCCGGTCATGGATCGGCGTGCCCGGCTCCAGCACGAAATGGCCGGCCAGGATCTGGTCGACGTAAGCGCTGTTGCGGTGCATGAAGGCGAGCGTGTCGCGCAGGTCGTCGCGGGTTTCGGTGGGGAAGCCGATGATCATGAAGCAGTGGTTGCGGATGCCCGCCTCCGACGACCGCCGCAGCACGATTTCCGAGCCTTCGGCGTCGTTGCCCTTGTCCATCAGCGCCAGAACCCGTTCCGAGCCGCTTTCGAGGCCCCAGTAGACGGCGCGGCAGCCGGCTTCGTGCATCTTCTCCAGGATGTCGGGGGTGAAGTCGCGGGTCGGCTTGGCCAGGGCGTAGTAATGGACGTCGAGCCCCTGGGCCAGGATCTCGGTGCTGATCTTCCAGAACCGCTTGGCCGAGATCATCTCGTCGACGAAGGTGAACAGCTTGGCGCCCAGGGTTTCCTGCAGGTGCTTCATCTCCGCCACCACGCGGTCGATGGCCTGCGTCTTGTAGGTGCCGGCGTAGGACGCGAAGTGGTTGCAGAAGGTGCAGCGCCGCCAGTAGCAGCCGCGCGACGACAGCACCGGATAAACCGGATCGGGCACGAAGTAGGCCTTGGGGTCGAAGTCGCGGAAGTCGGCGAAGGGCTGGGTGTTGTAGTCGACCGGGAAGCCGTCCTTGCTGATGTGGAACCGGCCGTCGGCGGGGTCGCGGAAGGCGAGGCCGGGGATGGCCGGCAGGTCGGCGGTGCCGGCGTTCAGCGCCTCCAGCAGCGCCAGGAAGGCGGCCTCGCCGGCGTTCAGCACCACGTAGTCGACGAAGGCTTCGGCCAGGAAGCCCTCCATGTCGATGGCCTTGAAGAAGCCGCCGCCGAAAACGATGCGCACGGTCGGGTCGATGCGGCGGATGGCGCGGGCCAGCAGCACGGAATAGGGAATCTGGTCGGTGTAGGTGACCGAGATGCCGACCACCCCCGGCCGTTCCGCCACGATGCGCTCGGCATCGCGGATCACCCACCACGGCAGCGGCGCCCCGCCGCCATCGGCGCGGCGGGTGTGGCCGAGGCCGTTGTCGAGGAACAGCGAGAAGAACTTGATGAACCGCTCCAGGTGGCGGTCATAGGCCTCCGGCTGATGGAACTCCGGCCCGCCGTCGCGGAACAGGGTGGCGGCGGCGACGAAATCCTCGCGGTCGGTGAACGACGGGTGCAGCACGCCGTCGCGCAACGCCTTGTACAGCGAGTCGAAGCGGCCGGCGTTGACGTCCATGCAGGTGACCCGGTAGCCCTCGCCCTTCTCGGTGACGTAGCCCTTGATGAGCGGGATGCCGAGCGGGATGGACGGGTAATGGCCGAAGCCGTTGACCAGGATCACCCGGCGGCCGTCGACCGGCGCATCGGGAATGGCCACCGGCTCGCTCGGCCACAGCAGGTCGAGGAAGCGCTTCTCGTAGCCCGGCACCGCGGCGCGGGCCTGGCGCACCGTCTCCGCCGCCTCGTCGTGGCGGCCGGCGGCCTGCAGGGTGTTGACCAGCGCCGCCCAGCCGTCGCCGATCTTCGGCGCCAGGGCGATGGAGCGGCGGTAGGCGGCGGCGGCCTCGTCGTGGCGGCCGGCATCGTGCAGCACGGTGCCGAGCACCCACTCCAGCCGCGCCCGCTGGGCATCGGGGCAAGCGAGTGCGGCCTGCAGAGCGGCGGCGGCCTCGTCATAGCGGCCGCGCCGGCGCAGCAGGCGGGCGAGCAGGGCGTGGGCGCCGGACGCCCTGGGCGCGCGGGCCAGCAGGGCGCGCACGGCGGCTTCCGCGTCCTCCGGCCGGCCCTGGTCGAGCAGCACGGCGACCAGCCCGTCGGTGGCCTCCAGCGCCGTCGGGGCGGCCTTCACCGCCGCCCGCGCCTCGCGCTCCGCCTCCTCCAGCGGGCCCCAGCCGCGCAGGGCGGCGGCGCGGATCAGGCGGGTGTGGGTGGCGCCCTTGTCGAGCTTCAGGGCCAGCCCGGCAGCCTCCGCCGCCTCGACGAAATCGTCGGCAAAGTACAGCCGTTCCGCCAGAGTGGTCAGGATGCGGGCGCGATCCGCCGGCTTGGCGCGGCCCTTGATGCCGAGCGCCTTGGCGGCGGTGCTTTCCGCCTCGGCGCGGGCGCCGCGCTGCCACTGCTCGACGGCGCGGCCGAGCAACTCGTCGGCAGTGGGGGCCGGCTGGCCGGGACGGGCACCGCCGGGGGCGACCAGCCCGAGCGGCAGCGGCACCGCCGGGCGCAGCGCCGCCTGCGGCTTGGCGGCCGACGGAACGGCGACCAGCGGATGGGGCGCGACCGGCTTGCCCGACATGAAACACTCCCAGCGTCTTGAGGACCGGCGCGATTATCGCGACTCCGGCCGCCAGGGGCAACGGCCAGGAATTTGTGGGCTTGTCGCCTCCCTACCAATAGGCCGGGTAGCGGCGATGGCGCGGCAGGTTGTTGACCACCAGGGCCACCACCACCAGCACCACGGCGCCGGCCAGCACCGGGCTGGCGACAAAGCCGAGGCCGTGGCCACCGGCAATCACCACCAGCGGATTGGCACCGGCCGGCGGATGCACCACCCGCAGGGCGACCATGGCGGCGATGGCGGCTCCGGCGGCCACCGGCGCCACCCACCAGCCGGTGCCGAAGGCGGCCAGCGCCAGCACCCCCACCAGCGCCGCCGTGACATGGCCGCCGATGACGTTGCGCGGCTGCGCCAGCGGGCTGTCGGGCAGGGCGAACAGCAGCACGCAGCTGGCGCCGAAGGGGGCGATGAGCAGCGGCGCCTCCGCCCACACCGACAGCAGCGCCGCCGCCGCCAGGGCAAGACCGCCGCCGACCCCGGCCGCCACGGCCTGGCGCAGCCCGAGACCGGCAGGCGGGCGGCCGGCGCCGCGCATCTTGGCGAGGAAGGGCAGGATCATGCGGGGTCTCCTTCGTGAATAAACAAACAAACGATTGGTTGATTTCGAACTCGCGAACGCCTGGCTACCGGCCGATCCGGCGCCGGCTTCAGGTGGCGGCGATCATGGCGGCGTGGCAGCGGGCCAGCGGTTCGTCGTCGCCGGCCAGTTTCAGCAGCATGAGGGCGCCCTGGGTGCGGGCGACGAAGTCGCGGCCGAGGCGTTGCGCCTCCACCACGCCGTGGCGAGGTTCCAGCGGCGCCGCGACGGCGGCGGCCCAGTCGTCGAAATAGGCGCGGATGCGGACGGCGAAGCGCTCGTCGCCGGCGCCGATCTCCAGCGCGAAGGCGCCCATCAGGCATGACCCGTCGCGGCCAGCAAAATAGGCGGCCACCGCCCGGGTCAGCGCCGCCATGCGGTCGGTCGGCGGCAGCGGGCCGTGGGCCAGGGGGAAGATGGCGGCGCGGAAATGGGCGTGGATGTCCTCCAGCACCGCCAGGGCGAGGTCATCCTTGCTGGGAAAATGATGGTACAGGCTGCCCTTGAGAATGCCGCAGGCGGCGGCCAGATCGGCCATGGAGGTGCCGTGAAAGCCGCGGCGGCGGAACACCTCCACCGCCCGCCCGACCACGTCCTCGCGCGTCAGCCGCATGACCTGTTCTCCCGAACGATCGTTTGGTGACAGGTAGCACGGGCCGGCGGCGGCGGCAAGAGACGGCAGGCGGTCGACGGCGGCAACAGCCCCCTTCATCAGCAGGGCATTTTGCGCTAAGAGGGGGCACCGTCCATGGGCAGCCCTTTGTGCAAGCGGGAGTCAGGAATCGTGAACACCATTTCCAGCTGGATCGTCGGCGTGCTGATGTCCATCATGGGCCTGCTCGGCCTGCTGCTCACCTCGCGCGCGGTGGAGCCCGAGTTCTACATCATGGGCCTGATCATGTTCGGGTTCGCGGTGTTCTTCATCTGGCGCCTGATCACCAACGGCGGCTACAAGGACTGACCATCCGGTCGGCGCAGAGCGCGGGAGGACGACGGCATGACCGACTGGAACCCCGCCCTCTACCTTGCCCACGCCGGGCCGCGCCTGCGCCCGGCCCTTGATCTGCTGAACCGCATCGATGCGGCGGCGCCGGCCGATGTCTGCGATCTCGGCTGCGGCACCGGCACCGCCACCCGCCTGCTGGCGGCGCGCTGGCCGCAGGCCCGCATCGTCGGCATCGACTCCTCGCCCGCCATGCTGGCGCAGGCGGCGGCAGAAAGTCCGCCCGGCGACCGGCTGACGTGGCGGCAGGCCGACCTGTCGAGCTGGAGCCCGCCGCCGGCCTCGGCCGACGTCGTGTTCTCCAACGCCGCCCTGCACTGGCTGGACGATCATGCCACCCTGCTGCCGCGGCTGATGGCGGCCCTGCGCCCCGGCGGCGTGCTGGCGGTGCAGATGCCGGACAACTTCGCCGCCCCCAGCCACCAGGCGCTGTTCGCCCTCGCCCGCGATGCCCGCTGGGCCGACCGGCTGGTGCCGCTGCTGCGCGAGGCGCCGGTGGCGCGCCCGGCCGAGTACCGCCGCCTGCTGGCGCCGCTGGCCGCCGACCTCGACATCTGGACCACGGAATACCTGCACCTGCTGGACGGCCCCGACCCGGTGCTGACCTGGACCGGCAGCACCATCCTGCGGCCGCTGCTGGACCGCCTGGACCCGGCGGAGGCGAAGGATCTTGCCGCCGCCTATGGCGCCGCCCTGCGCGCGGCCTATCCTGCCGATGCCGACGGCCGCACGCCCTTCCCCTTCCGCCGCCTGTTCCTGGTGGCGGTGGCGGCCTAGGCCTGCCGCCTCACGGCGCCGCGCGCGCCGCCATCTGCTGCAGCAGCGGCACGACGCCGTCCACGGCGGCCCCGGCGATGAGGAAGGCGAGGTCCGGCCAGTTCTGTTCGGCATAGCCGCGCGGCAGCAGGTTTTCCTGCGCCACCGTGCCGACCTCGTCCCCGGCGGCGTCGAGCACCCGCCAGACGACGCGGATGCGCTCCTGCGCATTGCCGGGCACCGGCGCCAGGGCCACCTCGGCCGTCACCTGCGCCTGCGGAGCCTCCGACAGCGCCAGCGGCACCCCCACCTCGCGCAGCACCGACCGCATGGCCGCCGACAGCACCTGATTGCCGGCCCCGCCCGGCGCCCCGGTCATGTCCCCCAGGGCCACCGCCGGCAGGGCGGCCAGGGCGGCGCTCTGCGCCTGCGGGCGGGCCTTCTGCGACAGGCCCTCGTGCTCGCCGCTCGGCACCGGCACCAGCGCCTGTTCGGCGCTGGCGAAGCCGGCGACGGCGGGCGCGGCCAGCCGCTCCGCCGCCAGCCGCAGCTGGTCGGCATCCGCCGCGGCGGTGGACCACAGGGCACCGGGGATGCGGTCGCGCAGGGTCTGGATCATCAGCGGCCGGCCGCCCGGCTCGCGCAGTTCCAGGGTGATGTCGACCAGCAGGGTGTCGCTGTCGGCATCGGGCACCAGGTTCATCACCTGCCCGAACAGCCGCGGTTCGCCGGCCAGGGCGCCGGTCATGGCGACGCGGGCTGGCACTTCGCGGGCGGCGAAGCCGTCAGCCAGCACGTCGGCCACCTCAGCGGCCAGCGGGCGCGGCATGCCTTCCACCGGCAGCACGGCGACGGTGACGCCGGTCAGCGGCCGCACCAGCAGGGTGGCCCCCGGCTCGCCGTCGCGGCCGAAGGGGCGGTGCGGCTCGCCGCAGCCGGCAAGGCCAAGGGCGATCAGCGCCGCGACCGGCACGGTCAGCGCAAGGGCGGGATGACGGCGACGGCGGAGCATGGCGGGCGCGGCGGCGGCAGTAACGGGTGGCGGGGGATCACCGCTCGATGGCGATGGCGGACAGCTGGCGGCCGTAGTCCTTGATGCCGCGCAGGGTGTTGCGGCGATAGCTGAAGAAGCGGCCTTCCTCGCGGAAGGTGTCGCAGGGCGTCGGCATGACCATGGTGATGCCGATGAGCGCCAGCCGGCGCGCCACATACCCCGGCAGGTCGAAGCGGAAATGCCCCTCGCGCGCGGTCGGGCTGAAGTAGTGCTCGTTGTTGGGGTCGTCGGCGATGAACGGCCCCGGGAACTCCGGCCCCACCTCGTAGGACCGCTGGCCGATGCACGGGCCGATGCCGGCGATGATGCGGTCGAGCGAGGCACCCTGCTCGATCATCACCTGCACGGCGCGGTCCAGCACCCCGCCCAGGGCGCCGCGCCAGCCGGCATGGACGGCGGCGACGACGCCGGCGGTGCCGTCGGCCATCAGCACCGGCGCGCAGTCGGCGGTCAGCACGCCCACCACCAGACGCGGCACGGTGGTCACCAGACCGTCGGCGGCGGGCGGGTTTTCGTTGTCCCACGGCTTGTCGACCACCAGCACGGTGGTGCCGTGTTCCTGGCGGGCGGTGACCAGCCCTTCCGGCGGCATCTCCATGCGCTCCAGCGCCATGGCGCGGTTCTTGCGCACGTTGGCCGCATCGTCCCCCGACCCGAACCCGCAGTTCAGGCTGTCGAACGCCCCTGTCGACACGCCATGGTTCCTGCTGAAGTAGGCATGGCGGACGGTGGACAGGGCATTCAGCGCGGAGACGGTAATCATGCGGAGGCGGATCCCTCAAAACCCGGAAGGGTGGGAAGCGCCGGATGAACCAGCGCCAAGACCTTGAACAAGGTGCCCATTTCCGCCGGATCAATCAAGCGATGTAAGGCCTTTCGCACATCCTCTGCATGTTGCGGCGCAGCGTTGGCAGCCAGCACTTCAGCCCTTTGGGCGATGCCGAGGGCCTCCAGGAACGCCCCCTGCCCCACCGGCCCCAGCACCCGCGCCCCGGCCGCCGCCGCGGCTTCCGACAGGGCCTGGAAGTCCACATGGGCGGTGATGTCGGCCTCGCCGGGATCGCTCAGCACCGGGTGGAAGGCATGACGCTTCAGGGCCTGCACGCTGTCGCCGGCGGCGGTGCGGGCATAGCCGTAATCGACCACCAGCGCCGCCCCGCCCTGGGTTGCGAGTCGCGCCGCCAGTTCGCCCATCACGGTGGTGCAGGCGGCGGCCACCTCGACGATGGTGCCCGGCCGGCACGGGCCGATGGCCGCCGGCACCGCCGTCTCCGGCACCGCCGGGCCGAGGGTGAAGGCGAAGCCGCCGTCGTCGTTCAGGGCGACATGGCGCTCATGCCAGCCGCTGAGGGCGCGCTGCAGCTGGCGCACCGGCAGGGCATCGAAGAACTCGTTGGCGACCACCACCAGCGGCCGGTCGGTCGGCAGGGTGGTCAGGTCGTCATGCCACTGCGGCGTCACGCCGCTGCCGGCCAGGGCGCGGGCCTGGATCTCCCGCAGCGGCCGGCTGCGCTCCACCAGATGCACGCTCACCGCCTGACGGAACGGCGGCAGCAGGCTGCTGGCGCGCAGCATGTCGCACATGAGGGTGCCACGGCCCGGCCCCAGCTCCACCAGGGCCACCTTGTCGGGCGCGTTCATCAGCTGCCACGCCACGGCGCACCACAGGCCAAGGATTTCGCCGAACATCTGGCTGATTTCCGGCGCGGTGGTGAAATCGCCGTCGCGGCCGAACACGTCGCCGCGGCCGTAGTAGGCGGCGGCGGCCTCGGCCATGAACTCCTCGAACGGGATGGAGCCGGCGGCCCGGATGCGGTCGCGCAGCACGCGCGCGATGTCGGCGCCGGCCCCGCTCATGCCGTATGCCCGCCGGCCTGCGGCGGCTCCGCCTGACGGAAACGGCCGGAGGCGATCATCAGCGCCGCCCCGGCCAGGATCATCGGCAGCGACAGCAGCTGCCCCATGGTCAGGCCGGCAGCCAGGGTGCCGAGGAAGGCGTCGGGCTCGCGGAAGAACTCGACCGTGAAGCGCGACAGGCCGTAGCCGGCCAGGAAGGCGCCGGCGATGAAGCCGCGGCGCTCGCGGATGGCCGCCACCCGCCACAGCAGATGCAGCAGCACCACCAGCACCAGCCCTTCCAGGATCGCCTCGTACAGCTGGCTCGGGTGGCGGGGAACGTCGCCGCCGTGGGGGAACACCACCGCCCACGGCACGTCGGGCGCCGGGCGCCCCCACAGCTCGCCGTTGATGAAGTTGGCGATGCGACCGAAGAACAGGCCGATGGGCACCACCGCGCAGACCAGATCGCCCATGCGCAGGAACGACAGCCCGCGCAGCCGCGAGAACAGCCAGATGGCGAAAATCACCCCCAGCACGCCGCCGTGGAAGGCCATGCCGCCCTGCCACACCTTCACGATGTCGAGCGGATTGGCGAGGTAATACTCCGGCTTGTAGAACAGCACGTAGCCGAGGCGGCCGCCCACCACCACGCCAAGGGTCGCCCACACCAGGAAGTCGTCGGCCTGATCGTCGGTGGGGCCGCCGGGGGTGCGGCGGGCAAGGAAGCGCAGATACCACCAGCCGCCGAGCAGGCCGGTGAGGTAGGCCAGCGCATACCAGCGGATGGCCAGAGGGCCGATCTCGATGGCGATGGGGTCGATGGCCGGGAACGGCAGGGCGAAGGTCAGCACGGGCGGGCTCTCCTGCCGTCGTTACTTGTAGGGATCGGCGCTGTGCAGGTAGCGGCGGACATAATCGCCGACGCCATCCTCCAGCTCGGTGAACGGCTTGTCGTAGCCGGCGGCGCGCAGGCGGCTCATGTCCGCCTGGGTGAAGTACTGGTACTTGTCGCGCAGCTCCACCGGCATGTCCTTGAAGCGGATGTTGGGCGCCTTGCCGAGCGCCCGGTAGACGGCGCCGGCCAGATCGGCGAAGGACCGCGCCTTGCCGGTGCCGACGTTGTAGAGGCCGCTGACGGAGGGCGTGTCGAGCAGCCACATCATCACGTCGACCACGTCGTTGACATAGATGAAGTCGCGCAGCTGGCCGCCATCGGGGTAGGCCGGGTTGTGGCTGCGGAAGAGGTCGAAATGGGCGTCGACGGCGGCCTTGGGGTAGACCTGGGACACGACGCTCGACTGCGATCCCTTGTGATACTCGTTGGGGCCGTAGACGTTGAAGAACTTGAGGCCCGCCCACTGCGGCGGCGCCTCCCGCCCTTCCGCCAGCCGGCGCGAGATGCGGCGGTCGAACAGGTGCTTGGACCAGCCGTAGCCGTTCAGCGGCCGCAGGGTGGCCAGGTGCCCGGCGCTCATGTCGTCGACGAAGCCGGCGGTGCCGTCGCCGTAGGTGGCGGCGGAGGAGGCATAGATCAGCCGCACCCGGTTGACGGTGCACCACTTCCACAGCGCGATGGAGAGGGTGAAGTTGTTCTCGATGATCTTGTCGGCGTCGCGCTCGGTGGTGGCCGAGATGGCGCCCATGTGGAAGATGGCCTCGATGCGCGTGCGGTGGGCGTCCAGGAAGTCGAACAGCCGCTCCGGCGCCACGATGTCGGTCAGTTCCCGCTTGGCGACGTTGCGCCACTTGCCGCCGTCGCGCAGCCGGTCCACCACCACCAGATCGTGGGCGCCGCGCGCTTCCAGGGCGGCAAGGATGTTCGAACCGATGAACCCGGCGCCGCCGGTGACCACGTACATGCAGGCAACTCCCGATAATCCGCAGGCCTGTCCGGTTATAGGGCCGCACCTGCGCCGCCGCAAGGAGTGGGCGGTTGCAAGCCCTTGCCGGGCAACCCATACTCCGCTTCAGGATTCGCCGGCGGCCGGTCGTGCCCGCCGTCCGGCCGCAACGGAAGGCTAGCTGACCATGCAGACGCAGAACCGCCTGTTCGACGACCTCGCCCGGGTGGCCGGCGGCGCCCTTGGCGCCCTGACCGGCGTGCGCGACGAGATCGAAGGCATCATCCGCTACCGGCTGGAGCGCGTGCTCGCCGAGATGGATCTGGTGACGCGCGAGGAATTCGAGGCCGTGCGCGCCATGGCCGCCGAAGCCCGGGCCGAGAACGAAGCCCTGGCCGCCCGCATCGCCGAACTGGAAGAGGCCGCCAAGCGCAAGCCGTCGGTGCGGCCCACCAGCTCCGCCGCCTCGGTCAATGCCACCCGGCGGGTGAAGGCCCACCGCAACGCCGCCGGCGTCAAGGCGGTGAAGCCGAAGGGCGAGGCCGCCGCCGGCCCGACCGCCGCCGCCGCCGAGCCGCCGCCCGATGCCTCGCCGGAGGGTGAAGGCCCGGAAAAGGGCGAGTAATCCCGCCGGATGAAGTGACGGCCCCGCAAAATCAAGTGCGGGGCCGTTTCTTTTCGGCAACCGCCGGAACAGTATCGGGCGTTTGCATTCAGTGAAGTTTCCGTGACGGGACGGGCCAGGGCTGCGCCTCATTTAGCGCCTGCAACAGAACCCTTGCACCAAAGTCGCCCCTCTGGCAGGCTATGTCTTGTGGCCAGGGGGTGGCAGTACAACAAGATTTGTCCACAGCCGCCGCCCGTCCCGGCCGCCATCCTGCGGAAGGGACCACTCCCTTCCGCCCTGCGCCAGGGAGGTGACCGCATGTATTCGGCCCCGCTCGACGCCGCGTCGACTGACGCCAACCCCATCGACATCGTCGAAACCGTCGCCCTTACCAAGGACTGGACCTTCGACCGCCGCACCGAACTGGAAGCGGCGATGGAGGTGCCCGGCCACTGGTGCGACTACACCCTCTTCTTCGCCTGGTCGCAGGACCTGGAGAGCCTGCACGTCACCTGCGCCTTCGACCTGAAGGTGCCGAAAAACCGTCGCGCCGATGTGTTCGAACTGCTGTCGCTGCTGAACGAGCGGCTGTGGCTCGGCCACTTCGCCCTGTGGCACGACGACGGCGTGCCGCTGTTCCGTCACACCGTCATGCTCCGCCACGGCCTCGACGAGGAAACCATGGAAGAGCTGATGGACCACGCCATTTCCGAATGCGAGCGGTTCTATCCCGCCTTCCAGTTCCTCGTCTGGGGCGGCAAGACGGCGCAGGACGCCATCACCGCCGCCATGCTCGACACCATGGGCGAGGCCTGATCGTCCGGTTCCGGCCGGCGGGACGCGGCCCGATCCGCCCCCGCCGGCCGTTCTTCGCCACCACAGCCCTTGTGCCGGGGCACCGGCCTGGCGTTTCATGCCGGCAGCATCACCCGAGCGCGAGGAGACCCCTTCCATGTCCCTTTCCATCCTTCTGGTCGGCTGCGGCAAGATGGGCGGCGCCATGCTGTCCGGCTGGCTGGAAACCACCCTCAGGCCGCAG
Organism: Caenispirillum bisanense; assembly: GCF_039523075.1. NCBI lineage: Bacteria > Pseudomonadati > Pseudomonadota > Alphaproteobacteria > Rhodospirillales > Novispirillaceae > Caenispirillum > Caenispirillum bisanense. The sequence goes on along the minus strand of NZ_BAAAEP010000018.1, from coordinate 61,321 downwards.
GACGTGGTCATCGTCGAACCCGGCGGCGGTGCGACCGCGCCGGCCGGCGTGCGGGTGGTGGAAAGCGCCGAGGCGGTGCCGGCCGATTTCCGCCCCGATGCGGTGGTGCTGGCGGTGAAGCCGCAGGTGATGGCCGACGTGCTGCCGGCCTACCGCCGCTTCGTCGCGCCGGGCACCGTGTTCCTGTCGGTGGCCGCCGGCCGCACGCTGGCGTTCTTCGCCCAGGCCCTGGGGGAGACGGCGGCGGTGGTGCGCGCCATGCCCAACACCCCGGCCGCCGTCGGCCGCGGCATCACCGTCTGCTGCCCCAATGCCCCCGTCGACACCGCCATGCGCGACCGCTGCACCGCCCTGCTGCAGGCGGTGGGTACCGTTGCCTGGGTGGAGGACGAGGCCCACATGGATGCGGTGACGGCGGTCTCCGGCTCCGGCCCCGCCTATGTGTTCCTGCTGGCCGAGGCCATGACCCGCGCCGGCATCGCCGCCGGCCTGCCGGCCGATCTGGCGGCGCAGCTGGCCCGCGCCACCATCTGCGGCGCCGGCGAACTGATGCACCGCTCGCCGGAGGAGCCGGCGACCCTGCGCCAGAACGTCACCAGCCCCGGCGGCACCACGGCGGCGGCGCTGGCGGTGCTGATGGCCGACGACGGGCTCGATGCCCTCATGATCCGCGCCGTGGCCGCCGCCGCCCATCGCTCGCGGGAACTCGCGGGCTAGGTCAGCCCTTTATGTCGCGACAGCCGGTCGAGGAGGACAGACAGATGCCGACATCCGAAACCGACAGCCTGCCCGATCGCATCGGCGCCGCCGTGTTCACGGTGGCGGAGGCCCACGGCTGGCCCCGCGTCACCCCCGCCGAGGTGGCGCTGGCCGCCGACCTGGACGTCCACGAGGTGCTGCGCAGCCACCCCGGCCACGAGGCCCTGGTGGACGAGGCCTTCCGCTACACCGACCGGCTGGCGCTCTCCGGCCGCACCGAGGCGGACCCGTCGGAGCCGGTGCGCGACCGCCTGTTCGACGTGCTGATGGCGCGGTTCGAGGCCATGGCGCCCTACCGTCAGGCCATCGCGTCCTACCTGAAGGGCCTGCCGCTGCGGCCGTTCGACGGCCTCTACTCCGCCTTCCGTCTCGGCCGCTCCATGGCGCTGACGCTGGAGGCGGCGGGGCTGTCGGCCTCCGGCCTCACCGGCTATGCCCGCATCAAGGGGCTGGCCTATACCTATCTGTGGGTGTTGCGCACCTTCGTGCAGGACGACACGCCGGACCTGGCGCGGACCATGGCCGCCCTCGACAAGGCCCTGAAGAACCTGGACGATCTGGTGCGGATGGTGCCCGGATTCGGCGGCGCCCGGGTGGCCGGCAGCGGTCTGGAGGACGACCGGCCGCCGCCCACCGACACGCCTGCCCGCACGACTCGCCCCGGCAGCGACCCTGAAATGCCGGCCGCCGACGACTGACACGGTGCGGCGGACGCACATTGTGCGCCGCAGCATTTCGCCTTGACTTGTGCAGGTGCGAAAATTACCGTGCTGCCAGTCCGTTTATCTTTTGAACCCGCCGGGAGGTGAATCATGGCCAAGACCGAACTGCCGTTCGATTTCGACATCAGCAAGTACATGAGCGAAATGAAGGTGCCGGGCGTCGACATGGACGCCATGGTCGCCGCCCAGCAGAAGAACCTGGAAGCGCTGACCGCCGCCAACCGTCTGGCGTTCGAAGGCGTGCAGGCCCTCATGAAGCGCCAGACCGAGCTGCTGCGCCAGGCCGTGGAAGAATCCGCCGCCGCCGCCTCGGGCATCGCCGGCGCCCCGTCGCCGACCGAGAAGCTCGTCAAGCAGACGGAAGTCGCCAAGGAAGCCTTCGAGCGCGCCGTCGCCAACGCCCGCGAGATGTCGGAACTGATGGCCAAGTCCAACGCCGAAGTGACCGACCTGCTCAACCGCCGCTTCGCCGAAGCGCTGGACGAGGTGAAGGGCGTGGTCGCCAAGGCCGGCGCCGCCGCCACCGCCCCGCGCAAGTAAATCGGATCGTCAGCAGCGCGCGAGTCGCGCCGCTGTCCCGCCGAGCAACGGCCGCCCTCCCCCCGGATGGCGGCCGTTTTGTTTGGTGTGCTTGCGACGGCGAGGCTGGCGCATTAGACTGGGAGGTGGCAGGAGCGCTCCAACGCCCCTGCCGATCCGCCTAAGCGATATTGACCCGGAGCGTGAGTTTCAGGCTGCTCCGGGTCTTTTCGACTTCGACGGTGATGCGAATTCTGGGAATCCAGGTCATCGCAGTCCCTCCAGGTATCCGGCAGGGCCTCTGCCACGGCCGGAGGAGCCCCGTGCCCTCCGGTCGCGCCGCCTGAACCGGCGCTGCTGCTGCGCCGGACACCCATGCCACCCCACATCAAAGCGGCGGCAAAAGCAACCTGAAAGACGTGCCCTTACGCCATCTCGCGCGGGAAGACGCAGATGTCGCGATAGGCGCCGACCACCCGCGACCACCCCATCCACAGCGCTTCGGCGGTGATGGCGTGGCCGATGGAGACCTCCGCCGTCCACGGCACCGCGTCGAGGAAGGCGCCCAGGTTGGTCAGGCTGAGGTCATGGCCGGCATTCAGCCGCAGCCCTGCCTCGTGGGCGGCGCGGCCGGCGGCGCGGTAGTCGTCCAGCGGGCGGCCGTGGGCATAGGCGCCGGTGTAGATCTCCACCGCCCCGGCACCCAGCGCCCGCGCCTTGGCCGGCGCCGCCGGATCGGGCTCGATGAACAGCGACACGCGGATGCCGGCGGCGTTCAGGCGGGCGATCACCGGCCGCAGGAACTCCGCCTGCGCGTCGAGATCCCAGCCTTCCTCACTGGTGTGGGCCTCCGGCGGGTCGGGGACCAGGGTGGTCTGATGGGCGCCGTTGTCGAGGACCAGCTGCAGCCAGTCCTCCGACGGGAAGCCCTCGATGTTGTATTCGGCGCCATTGCCGTGCTCGCGCACCACCGCGGCCAGCACCGGCACGTCGCTGCGGCGGATGTGGCGCTCGTCCGGCCGGGGGTGGACGGTGACGCCGTGGGCGCCGGCGGCCAGCACCGTGCGCGCCGCCTCGGCCACGTCGGGCAGGCCGATGTCGCGCTGGTTGCGGAGCAGGGCGACCTTGTTGAGGTTGACGCTGAGCATCGTCGGCATGGCAGGCGGCATCCGTCCCAGGTGGCGCAAAGGGCGGCCAGTCTGCCGGCTCAGGCCGCCGCACGCCAGTGCCATATTGCAGTGGCCCTTCCGGCGGCGGCGCGGCGCCGCTACCCTGGCCGCCTCCGCAGTCCGTGCCGAGGGGCCCCATGAGCAGCGATCCCATCAGCTTTGACGATTTCCTCAAGGTCGACATCCGCGTCGGCACCGTCATCCGGGCCGAGCCCTACCCGGAGGCCCGCAAGCCGGCGATCAAGATGTGGATCGACTTCGGCCCGGAGATCGGGGAGCGTCGCACCTCCGCCCAGGTCACCGTCCACTACACCCCCGAAACCCTGGTCGGGCGGCAGGTGGCGGCGGTGGTGAACTTCCCCGCCAAGCAGATCGGCCGCTTCATGAGCGAATGCCTGGTGCTCGGCTTCGCCGATGCCGACGGCGCCATCGTGCTGATCCGCCCCGACCAGCCGGTGCCCGACGGCCAGCGCCTGCACTGACGGCGACAGCGCCCGGCGGTCCGGCGGAGCAGCGGCCCCACCTATGCGCATTTGACCCGACTCCGCCGCCCCGGTTGTGATGACAGCAACACAACCGGGAGGACATCCATGCAGCGTCTGTACACCCTGGCCGCCGCCGCCGTGGCGGCGGTCTGGCTGAGCGCCCCTGCCCCCGCCGCCGCCTACGACCAGCTGGTGGAGAAGCAGGTGTTCGAGATGGACAGCTTCACCACCCAGAACGGCGCCACCATCGCGCCGGTGCGGGTGGGCTGGGAAGCCTACGGCACCCTCAACGAGGCCCGCGACAACGCCATCCTCATCACCCACTTCTTCTCCGGCACCAGCCACGCCGCCGGCAAGTACGCCGACAGCGACGCCGCCCCCGGCTACTGGGACAGCATCATCGGCCCCGGCAAGCCGCTGGACACCGACCGCTACTACGTCATCGCGTCGGACACGCTGGTGAACCTCAACGCCCACGATCCCAACGTCACCACCACCGGCCCGGCGACCGTCAACCCGGCCACCGGCAAGCCGTGGGGGATGGACTTCCCGGTGGTCACCATCCGCGATTTCGTTGAGGTGCAGAAGGCGCTGCTGGACAGCCTGGGCATCACCCGCCTGCACGCCGTCATGGGCGCCTCCATGGGCTCGCTGCAGGCCTACGAGTGGGCGGCGACCTATCCCGACCGGGTGGCGCGGCTGATTCCGGTCATCGGCTCGGGCGAGGCCGACGCCTACCTCATCGGCATCCTCAACACCTGGGCGTCGCCCATCCGCGCCGACGGCAACTGGAACGACGGCGCCTACTACGACGGCGAGCCGCCGACCAAGGGACTGGCGGAGGCGCTGAAGCTGGTCACCCTGCAGGCCAACCACTGGGAATGGGCCGACGAGACCTTCGGCCGCGCCCTGGCGGAGGAAGGCCGCGACCCCGCCGCCGACATCACCGCGAAGTACAAGATCGAGGCGGTGCTGGATCAGGTGGCGGCGGCGCGGGCGGCGGTGGCCGATGCCAACCACCTGCTGTACCTGGTGCGCGCCAACCAGACCTTCGTCACGGGCGGCGGCCCCACCCTGGCCGAAGGGCTGGCGCGCATCGAAGCGCCAACGCTGATCATCCACCAGCCGGAAGACCTGGTGTTCTTCCCTGAAGGCGTGCGCAAGACCGCCGCCCTCATCGCCGCCGACGGCACGCCGGTGCAGATCGTCGAACTGGCCGGCACCCGCGGCCACCTGGACGGGGTGCTGACCATCGCCCAGGCCGGTGACCGGATCCGCGCCTTCCTGGAACGGTAGAGCCGCCCCCGGCCGGCGTGCCGCCCGCCTCAGGCCTCCTTGCCGATGCGCAGGGAGGCCTTGCGGGCGAAGCGGTCGCGCACCGCCAGGGTGATCAGCACGCCGATGGCGCTGCCCACCAGGATGTCGGCCAGGAAGTGCTGGAAGGTGGCGACGCGGCTGTAGGCCACCATCACGGCAATGGCGACGAACCACCAGCGATGGCGCGGGAACAGCGCCGTCAGCGCGATCATCGCCGACCAGATGGCCTGCGAGTGGCCGGAGGGGAAGGACTGCTCGCCCGACAGCGGGAAGAAGCCGTACAGCGGCTCCGGCGTGTCGAACAGCTCCTTCGGGCGCACCCGGCCGAGGGCGAACTTCACCGCATGGACGGCCGCACCGCTCAGCAGCATGGCGACGATCATGAACCACCAGGCGCGGGCCTGGCGCCGGCATTCGGCGATGCCCTCCAGCGTCCAGGCCAGCTTGGAGCGCACGAAGGCCACCAGAAGGCCGATGAGGGCGAGGCCGTACCAGTACTCGGCCTGCCCGACCTTGCTGACGGTGCGCCAGAAGCCATAGCGGTTGGGCGACTGGCCGGCGTGGATGTATTCCGCCAGCGGCCGGTCGAGCAGCAGGATGCTGGCCAGCGCCACCAGCAGCACGGCGGCGAAGCTGCTCCAGCGGGGGTGGCGCCGCGCCAGCGCCAGAACGGAATCGACGGTCACGATGGTCCCGAACGATAGAGGATGATGTCGACCTCGCGGCCGCGCGAATAGTTGAAGCCCTGAACCCGGTCCACCGGCGTCACCGCCACCTCCGGCCGCTCCGCCAGCACCTCCAGGAAGCGCTGCTGCTGCCGGCTTTCGACGGCGGCCAGGGCGCCGGGGTTGTCCGCCACATAGGTGGCGGCCTCTTCCGGCGATGCAAGCCGGGTCTCGGTGCCGGCCAGGAACACCAGGCTGGGTTCGCTGTAGCCGGTGGAGACCAGCGGGAACGGCCGCCCCGGCGCCGACGCCGCCTCATAGGCGGCGGCCAGGCGCGGGCTCACCGCCAGATCGGTCAGGCTCGGCAGCACGAAGGCGAAGACACCGCCGTAGGTGAGCGCCGCCGCCGCCACGCCGGCCGCCATGGCATTGAGGAACCGCCGCCGCCACGCCAGCCACAGCGGCACCGCCGCCGCCGCCAGGGCCGCCGCCGCCACCGGCAGCGACAGGGCGTTGAAGCCATCGCCGTAGTGGACCGGCAGCACCACCGCCGCCACCGCCAGCGCCACGCCGACCACCGCCCACACCGCATACCACGCGCGGGCGCCGCGGCGGGCGAGCATGTCCCAGGTGCCGTCGCGCACGGCGAACAGCGCCGCCGCCACCATCAGCGCCAGGGCCGGATAGGTCGGCAGGGTGTAGTGCGGCAGCTTGGTCGGCACCAGCTCGAACATGAGCCACGCCGGCACCAGCCACGCCAGCAGGAAGCGCAGCGCCGGCTGGGTGCGCTGACGCCAACTGCGCCACAGGCTCGGCCACAGGAACAGGCTGCCGGGCCAGAATGTCACCGTCGCCAGCAGCAGGTAATAGCCCGGCGGGGCGCCGTGGCTTTCCTGCCCGGCCAGCAGCTTGGGCAGCAGGTCCTTGCCCACCGCCTCGGCCAGGAAGCCGCCGTCGGTGGCCTCGCCCACCGCCAGATACCAGGGCAGGAAGACGGCCAGCGCCAGCGGCATGCCCATCACCGGCCGCAGCCCGTGCAGCCACGAGACGGAGCGGTCGGCCACCGCCAGGGCCAGCATGGTCAGCAACACCACCACCGGCACCACCGGCCCCTTGACCATCACCGCCCAGCCGATGGCGAGCCAGAACAGCACCACGTTCCAGCCCGGCACCGCCACGCCGCCGCCGCGCGATTGCAGGTACAGCCGGGCGAACACCCCCTGCGCCGCCACCGCGCAAGCCAGCAGCATGGCGTCGGTCTTGGCCTGATGGGCCTCCGTCACCAGGATCAGGCTGGCGCCCAGGATGCCGGCGGCGGCGAAGGCGACCCGGCGGTCGAACAGCGCGGCGCCGAAATAGAAGGTGCCGATCACCGCCAGCACCGCCCCCAGCACCGACACCAGCCGGTAGGGCCACACCGCCGTGCTGTGGGGATCGCTGAAGGCCTCGACGCTGGCCGACTGCAGCCAGTGGATGCCGACCGGCTTCTTGTGGCGGGGTTCGTCCTGGAACCAGATGGTGACGTAGTCGTCGGTGACCATCATCTGCCGCGAGGCCTGGACGAAGCGGCTCTCGTCGCGGTCGAGCGGCGGCACCGCCGCCAGCCCCGGCAGGTACAGCAGCGCACAGAGGAGCGTCAGGATGGCGTAGGGGCGCCAGCCCTGGAGGATGGTCTGCACGGTGCGGTGCTCCTGCTGCTCGGTCTGTCTCGGCCTCGGGCCCTACGACAACGGCCCCCGGAGATGTCTCCGAGGGCCGCATGTATCACATCCCGGGGCCGGCTCGCCAGCCCGCGGCGATGACGTTTGCGTCAGCGCGTCGGGATCGGCTTGTCGCCGGAATAGTCGTAGAAGCCCTTGCCGGTCTTGCGGCCGAGCCAGCCGGCCTCGACGTACTTCACCAGCAGCGGGCAGGGACGGTACTTGGTGTCGGCCAGACCGTCGTGCAGCACGTGCATGACGGCAAGGCAGACGTCCAGACCGATGAAGTCGGCCAGTTCCAGCGGACCCATGGGGTGGTTGGCACCCAGGCGCATGGCGGTGTCGATGGAATCCACCGAACCGACGCCTTCATACAGGGTGTAGACCGCCTCGTTGATCATCGGCAGCAGGATGCGGTTGACGATGAAGGCCGGGAAGTCCTCGGCATTCACCGGCTGCTTGCCGAGGGTCTCGGTGAAGGTACGGATGGCGGAGAAGGTGCTTTCGTCCGTGGCGATGCCGCGGATCAGCTCCACCAGCTGCATCACCGGCACCGGGTTCATGAAGTGCATGCCCATGAACTTGCCCGGCCGGTCGGTGGAGGCGCCAAGGCGCGTGACCGAGATGGACGAGGTGTTGGTGCAGAGGATGGCTTCCGGCTTCAGGCTCGGGCAGACCTTGGCGAAGATCTGCTTCTTCACCGACTCGTCTTCCGTCGCCGCTTCGATCACCACGTCGCAGGTGCCGAAGGAGAATTCGGTGCCGGTGGAGATGCGGGCAAGGGTCGCAGCCTTGCCCGCCTCGTCCACCGCGCCCTTCTTGACCTGACGGTCAAGGTTCTTGCCGATAACCGTAAGGGCTTTGTCCAACTGGGCCGGGTTGATGTCCACAAGCTGGACGTCATAGCCGGACAGGGCGCAGACATGGGCGATGCCATTGCCCATCTGGCCGGCGCCGATCACGCCGATCTTCTTGATCATGTAACTGGCCTTCCTTTGGCTGGCTGATGCGTGACGACCCAGAGAAGCCCCTACGCTCTCTCTTGCTTACTTGCTTATTTGACCTTGTCGAGTTCCTGCTCCAGCTCCGGCAGAGCCTGGAACAGGTCGGCGACCAGGCCGTAGTCGGCGACCTGGAAGATGGGCGCTTCCTCGTCCTTGTTGATTGCGACGATCACCTTGGAGTCCTTCATGCCCGCCAGATGCTGGATCGCGCCGGAGATGCCGACGGCGATGTACAGATCCGGGGCGACCACCTTGCCGGTCTGACCGACCTGGTAGTCGTTGGGCACGAAGCCGGCGTCGACGGCAGCGCGCGAGGCACCGACGGCGGCGCCCAGCTTGTCGGCGACCAGTTCGATATGCTTGAAGTTCTCGCCCGAGCCCATGCCGCGACCGCCGGAGACGACGATGCGGGCGCTGGCCAGTTCGGGGCGCTCGGACTTCGACAGCTCCTGGCTGACGAAGCTGGAGAGGCCCGGGTCCTGCGCCGCGGCGGCATCCTCGATGGCGGCGGAGCCACCCTCGGCCGGAGCGGCGTCGAAGCTGGTGCCGCGCACCGTGGCGACCTTGACGGCGTCCTTGGACTGGACGGTCGCCATGGCGTTGCCGGCGTAGATCGGGCGGACGAAGGTGTCCTGCGACTCGACGGCCGAGATCTCGGAGATCTGGGCGACGTCGAGCAGCGCGGCCACCCGCGGCAGCACGTTCTTGCCGAAGGTGTCGGCGGGGGCGAGGATGTGGCTGTAGCTGCCGGCCAGCGACACCACCAGCGCCGCCATCGGCTCGGCCAGCGGGTGGGCGTAAAGGTCGTTGTCGACCTTCAGCACCTTGGCGACGCCGGCGATCTTGGCGGCCGCCTCGGCGACGGCGCCGATGTCCTTGCCGGCCACCAGCAGGTGGATGTCGCCGGCGCCCTTCTCCGACAGCTGCCTGGCCGCGGTGATGGTGTTGTAGACGCCGCCGCGCAGACGGCCTTCGGCGTTTTCGGCGATGACCAGGATGCTCATCAGATCACCTTCGCTTCGTTCTTGAGCTTGTCGACCAGGGTGGCGACGTCGGGCACCTTGATGCCGGCCTTGCGGGCGGCGGGTTCCTCGACCTTCAGGGTGACGAGGCGCGGCGCGACATCGACGCCCAGATCGGCGGGCGACAGGGTCTCGATGGGCTTCTTCTTGGCCTTCATGATGTTCGGCAGCGACGCATAGCGCGGCTGGTTCAGGCGCAGGTCGGCAGTGACCAGGGCCGGCAGCTTGAGCGCCACCGTCTCCAGGCCGCCGTCGACTTCGCGCACGACCTGCAGGCCGCCGTCGGTCAGCTCCACCTTGGAGGCGAAGGTGCCCTGCGGCCAGCCGAGCAGAGCGGCCAGCATCTGGCCGGTCTGGTTGCTGTCGTCGTCGATGGCCTGCTTGCCGAGGATCACCAGGTCCGGCTGTTCCTTGTCGATGATGGCCTTCAGCAGCTTGGCGACGGCCAGCGGCTGCAGTTCCTCATCGGTCTGGACCAGCACGCCGCGGTCGGCACCCATGGCGAGGGCCGTGCGGATGGTCTCCTGGCTCTGGGCGACACCCAGGCTGACCGCCACCACGTCGGTGGCCTTGCCGGCCTCCTTCAGGCGGACGGCCTCTTCGACGGCGATTTCGTCGAAGGGGTTCATGGACATCTTGACGTTGGACGTTTCAACGCCGGACTTGTCGGCTTTGACGCGGATCTTGACGTTGTAGTCGACGACCCGCTTGACGGCGACGAGAACCTTCATGGATTTCCTGTCATCTCAGCGGTTGCGTTCCGGTCTAACTCCCCCGACGGGCGGATTTCATCCACACCGTCGTCGCGCTGTACGCGCAACCTTTGTTTGCGGCGCAAAATAAAGTGTCGGGAATTTCCTGTCAATCTGGCCAGCTGGCAAACAAGTTTCTTGCCATCAACGATTGCCCCCCGGCACCCACAGCACATCCCCCGGCCCCTGGGCGTTAACATACCGCGCCAGAACGAAAAGATGATCCGACAGCCGGTTGATGTAGCGGATGGCCTCGGGGTTCACCGCCTCCGTCTCCGCCAGGGCGGTGATGCAGCGTTCCGCCCGACGGCACACGGTCCGCGCGAGGTGCAGCTGCGCCGCCGCCGGCGCGCCGCCGGGCAGGACGAAGGATTTCAGCGGCGTCAGGTCGGCGTTCATGGAGTCGATTTCCCGCTCCAGCCGCTCCACCTGATCGGCGACGATGCGCAGCGCCGGCATCTCCGACGCCTCCTCCCCCTCGGCGGGCGGGACGCAGAGGTCGGCGCCGAGGTCGAACAGGTCGTTCTGGATGCGCATGAGCATGGCATCCTCCGCACTGCCGGCGGTGTGCAGGCGGGCGATGCCGAGCACGGCGTTGGTCTCGTCGACCGTGCCGTAGGCTTCCACCCGCAGGGCATGTTTGGGCACGCGCGTCCCGTTGCCGAGCGACGTCCGGCCGGTATCGCCGCCGCGGGTGTAGATGCGCGTCAGTTGAACCATCGGTCTTTGCTCCCCATACTGCGGTCGCGGGCACGGCGGTGCGGCGGTGTGCCGAGGAGGTTTCCCGCCGCACGCCGGGGCGCTAGAATGCGCCGCCTCGCGCGCCCATGCAAAGGACAATCGGTTTCGTGTTCCGGATCTATCCGACCCTGTCGCGCTATGTGACGCGCCATTTTCTGGCGGCGTTCGTCGGGACATTGCTGGTCATCGCCGGTCTGATCGTGCTGTTCGACCTGATCGAACTGCTGCGCCGCGCCGCCGGCACCGGCACGCCGGCGACCGAGCTGGCCATCATGGCGCTGCTCAAGCTGCCCAACATGATCCACACCACCCTGCCCTTCGTGGTGCTGATCGCCTGCATGGTGACGTTCTGGCGCCTGTCGCGGTCGTCGGAGCTGGTGATCATGCGCTCGGCCGGGGTCTCCGCCTGGCAGTTCCTGGCGCCGGTGGTGCTGGTGACGGCGCTGCTCGGGGTGGTGGAGATCACCGTCGTCAACCCGGTCGGCGCCAAGCTCTACGCCCGTTTCCAGGCGATGGAGGAGGAGTTCCGGCTGGTCGACGATGCCGGCAGCCTGAACTTCTCCGGCGGCGGCATGTGGCTGCGTGAAAGCGGCCCCGGCGAGCGCACCGCGGTGCTGCGGGCCGGATCGGTGCGGCAGGAGGACTTCACCCTCAAGATGGGCGGCATCTCCATCTTCGAGATGAAGAACGAGAACGAGTTCATCCGCCGCATCGAGGCCCAGCGCGCCACCCTCGGCGACGGCGTGCTGAAGCTGCGCGACGCCTGGGTGATGGTGCCCGGCCTGCCGAGCGCCTTCCATCAGGCGCTGGAACTGCCCACCACCCTGACCATCGGCCGCATCCAGGAAAAGTACGCCCAGCCGGAAAGCGTGCCGTTCTGGGACCTGCCGGGGTTCATCGAGTTCTTCGAATCGGCCGGCTTCTCGGCCCATCGCCACACCATCTACTGGCATTCGCTGCTGGCGTCGCCGCTGCTGCTGGCGTCCATGGTGCTGGTGGCGGCGGTGTTCACCATCAATCCCAACCAGCGGTCCGGCAAGCTGATGTTCCGGGTGCTGGGCGGCGTGCTGGCCGGCTTCGGCCTCTACTTCTACAGCAAGGTGACCTATGCCCTCGGCCTGTCCGACACCCTGCCCCTGGCCCTGGCGGCCTGGAGCCCCGGCGTGGTGACGGCCCTGCTCGGCACCGCCTTCCTGTTCCACCTTGAGGACGGCTGAGCGGTCCATGGCCCCTTCCCCCCTTTCCTCCGGCCCGGCCGCCGCCCCCTCCGGCGACGGCCTGTTCGGCCCGCTGGCGATCACCCTGCTGCTCGGCGCCCTGACCGTGTGGCGGGTGCTGTCCGTCGCCGCGCTGGGCATCGACCTCAGTTTCGACGAGGCGCAGTACTGGCTGTGGGCGCAACAGCCGGCCTTCGGCTATTTCTCCAAGCCGCCCATGGTGGCGTGGTCCATCGCCGCCACCACCGCCGTCTGCGGCGAGGGCGAGGTCTGCGTCAAGGCCGGCTCCGCCCTTGCCCATTTCGGCGCCGCGCTGGCCATCTACCATGTCGGCCGGCGGCTGTTTGACGCCCGCATCGGGTTCTGGAGCGCGCTCGCCTACGCCCTCATGCCGGGGGTGTCATTCTCCGCCCTGGTGATCACCACCGACCCCTTCCTGCTGATGTTCTGGGCCCTGGCGCTGCTCGCCCTGGTGCGGGTGCGCGACGGCGGCGGGCTGGCGTGGTGGCTGGCGCTCGGCCTGTTCGTCGGCCTCGGCCTGCTGGCCAAGTACGCCATGCTGTTCTTCGTCATCTCGCTGGTGCTGGCGCTCGCCTGGGTGCCGTCGCTGCGGCCGCAGGCGCGCACCTTCGGACCGTGGGCGGCGCTGGCGGTGGCGGCGCTGTGCTATGCCCCCAACCTGTGGTGGAACTGGTCCAACGACTTTGTTTCCTACGCCCACACCAAGGCCAACGCCAACCTGGGCGGCGACCTGTTCCAGCCCGGCGAGCTGGCGGAATTCGTCGGCAGCCAGTTCGGCGTCTTCGGCCCCATCTTCTTCGCCGTGCTGCTGTGGATCGTGATCGCCCGCTGGCGCGCCACGGTGACCGACGAGCGCTTCCGCCTGCTGCTCGCCTTCACCCTGCCGGTACTGGCGGTGATGACCTTCGAAAGCCTGCTCAGCCGCGCCAACGCCAACTGGGCCGCCACCGCCTATGTCGGCGGCTCGCTGCTGGTGACGGCGTGGCTGCTGACGCGGCAGCGGATGCGGCTGTTCAAGGCCGCCATCGTGCTGCATCTGGCGGTGATCTTCGTGCTGCACAACTTCAGCCTGGCGGCGCCGCTGGTCGGCATCGAGCCGGGCGGCAAGCTCGACCCGCTGAAGCGGGTGCGCGGCTGGGATGCCATGGGCGAAAACATCGCCGCCCTGAGCGCCGGCCAGCCCGACGCCCGGCTGCTGTTCGATGACCGCAAGACCATGGCGACGCTGGTCTACTACGTGCGGCCGCACCCCTTCGACGCCCGCATGTGGAACCCCGACGGCATCATCGAAAACCATTACGAGCTGGAGATGGCGCTTGAAGCCGGCGATGCCGGCCCCTTCCTCTACGTCACCCGCCTGGACGCTCCCGACCATGTGGTGACCCGCTTCGCCGATGCCCGCCAGGTGGCGGTGCTGCGGGTCAGCCTGTCGGCGGAAGCGTCGCTGACGCTGCACGTCTGGCGGCTGGACGGATTTGAGGGATACGGGTCTTGATCGCACGCTTCATCGAAGCCGCCGGCGCCTCCTTCCGCGCCCGGCCCTGCGCCTGGCTGCTGGGCCTGCTGGCCTTCTTCCTGCTGTTTCCCCAGGCCGATCTGTGGGTGAGCGGCCTGTTCTACGAGCCGGGCCTCGGCTTCGTCCATGCCCGCGGCTGGTTTGCTGAGTTCATCCGCAAGGGCCTGCCGGTGGTGCTGTTCGGGCTGCTGCTGTTCGTGGTGCTGCTGTGGCTGGCCGGGGTGGTGCTGCGCCAGCGGTTCCTCGGCATCGACGGGCGGGTGACGCTGTTCCTCGCCAGTTCGCTGGCCATCGGGCCGGGGCTGATCGTCAACACCATCCTGAAGGAAAACTGGGGCCGCGCCCGGCCGAGCCAGATCCAGGAGTTCGGCGGCGAGGCGGTCTATACCTCGCCCTGGCTGGTGACCGACCAGTGCGACGGCAACTGCTCCTTCACCTCCGGCCACGGGGCGCTGGGGTTCTGGCTGGTGGCCTTCGCCTTCCTGGTGCCGCGCCGCCATCGCGGCACCGCCATCGCGGCGGCCCTGGCCGTGGGCTCGGTGGTGGCGCTGGTGCGCATCATCCAGGGCGGCCATTTTCTGTCCGACACCCTGTGGTCGGCGGTCATCGTCGTGTCGGTCACCTGGGGGCTGCATCGCCTGATCCTGGGAGGCCGCTGAGCCCATGGACGACCTCATCCGCCTGACGGCCGTCGAGGCCGTGCGCCTGCTGCGCGCCGGCGCCGTCTCGCCGCTGGATCTCATCGACGCCGCGCTGGCGCGCATCGCCGTCGTCAACCCGGCGGTCAACGCGCTGCCCACCCTGTGCGCCGACCGCGCCCGCGACCACGCCCACCGCCTGCTCGCCGGCCAGGGCGACAGCGGCAGCCCCGGCTGGCTGGCCGGCCTGCCGCTGGTGGTGAAGGACCTCACCGACGTCGCCGGCGTGCGCACCACCTACGGCTCGCCCCTGTTCGCCGAGGCGGTGCCCAAGGCCAGCGACGCGCTGGTGGAGCGGCTGGAGTCGCGCGGCGGCCTGGTGCTCGGCAAGAGCAACACGCCCGAATGGGGCGCCGGCGGCAATACCTTCAACGACGTCTTCGGCCGCACCGTCAACCCGTGGGACACCGCCCGCACCTGCGGCGGCTCGTCCGGCGGCTCGGCGGCGGCGCTGGCCACCGGCATGGCGTGGCTGGCGACCGGCTCCGACCTCGGCGGCTCGCTGCGGCTGCCGGCGTCGTTCTGCGGCGTCGTCGGCCTGCGCCCGAGCCCCGGCCGGGTGGCGCGCGGCCCAGCGCGGGAGCCCTTCGGCAGCCTGTGGGTGGAAGGGCCCATGGGGCGCACCGTCGCCGACGTGGCGCTGATGCTGGATGCCTTCGCCGGCCCCGATGCCCGCGATCCGCTGGCGCTGGAGGCCCCGGCCGCCCCCTTCCTCGCCGCCGCCGAACGGCCGCAGCCGCCGCGCCGGGTGGCGTGGTCGCCGGACCTGGGCGTCGGGCCGGTGGCGGTGGAGATCGCCGCCCTGTCGGCCGCCGCCGTGCGACGGTTCGAGGATGCCGGCTGCGTGGTGGAGGAGGTGAGCCTCGACCTTTCCGCCGCCCGCGAGTCGTTCCAGACCCTGCGCGCCGCCAGCTTCGCCACCGCCATGGGACCGCTGCTGGAGCACCGCCGCGAGGCCCTGAAGCCCGAGGTGGTGTGGAACATCGAGAAGGGCCTCGCCCTCACCGCCGCCGACATCGGCCGCGCCGAACGTCAGCGGGCGGCCCTGGTGGCGAAGATGGCGCGGCTGTTCGAGACCTTCGACCTGCTGGTGACGCCGGTGGCGCCGGTGGCGCCCTTCCCGGTGGAGCAGCGCTGGGTGGAGGAGGTGGAGGGCGAGCGCTTCGCCACCTACGTCGACTGGCTGGCGCTGACCTTCGCCATCACCCTCACCGGCTGCCCCGCCCTCAGCGTCCCGGCCGCCATGACGGCGAGCGGCCTGCCGGTCGGCCTGCAGATGGTCGGCCGCCCCCGCGGCGAGGCGGCCCTGCTGTCACACGCGGCGCTGTTCGAGGGGCTGACGGGGCTGGCAACGGCGGTGCCGCGCGCCCCGGACATTCTCGCATAACGAGAAATAAAGCCATTGCCTCCGGACGCGAATCCGTGTCGCATGGCGATGCAGTCGGTGAAAGCAGCAGGACCGTGCAGGCGGACCGACCGGAGGAGACGGGCCCCTCCGGCCGTGGCGGAGGCCCCGCCGTCTGTTCGGAGAAAATGCGATGCGCTGGATTCCCAGACCATCCATTACCATCGAGTTCGAAAAGACCCGGACGCGCCTGCTACTACGCGTCCGGATCAGCTTCGAAACCTAAGGATGGTACAGGCAGGGGCGTTCCCGCGCCCCTGCCACTCCGATATTAGCACCCCACCGCTCCGGCGCAAGAGGCCGCCACGCCCTTCACTCCCCATCCGCGACGGCTCCGTGAAAACCGCATCGCTCGTCCGTCGCGGGCGCCGGCGGTGCTTGCCGGTGCGCCGGGGGGCAGGTACGATGCGGCGCAGCAAAACCCCATCGGGAGGAGGCCATAGAATGTCCGACGACGTGATCCTCAACTATTACGAAGACATCGAAGTCGGCCACAAGGCCTCCTTCGGCAAGACCATCACCGAGGCGGACATCCTGATGTTCGCCGGCGTTTCCGGCGACACCAACCCGGTTCACCTGAACCAGGAGTATGCCGAGACCACCATGTTCAAGGGCCGCATCGCCCACGGCATGCTGTCGGCGGCGCTGATCTCCACCGTGTTCGGCACCAAGCTGCCGGGGCCGGGCTGCATCTACGTCGGCCAGAGCCTGAAGTTCAAGGCGCCGGTGCGCATCGGCGATACCGTCACCGCCACCGTCGAATGCACGGGCAAGCTCGACGACAAGAAGTTCTGCACCTTCCGCACCGTCTGCACCGTCGGCGGCAAGACCGTCATCGATGGCGAAGCCACCCTGATGGTGCCGAGTCGCGGCTGAGGGCGCATGCAGGGGCCCGCGTTAGCAGCGCCATATCGTGGTGCTGGTGATGGCGGCGGTGCTCGGCCTCATCCTGTGGGCGTTCCGCAAGCTCGGCTGGCTGTAGCGCGGCCGGTGCCGTCGGGGCCCCTGCGGCGTTATACTGGGATCAGTCCTCCTGTGGGAGACGATCCATGACGCACCTGCGTCCCGCTGCGGTGGCCGGCGCCTTCTATCCGGGCGACGCCGGCCAGCTGTCGCGTACCCTCGACGACCTGCTGGCGGAAGCGCGGCGCCACACCCCGGCCTCGGCCCCTCCGCCCAAGGCGATCATCGCGCCCCATGCCGGCTACGTCTATTCCGGCCCGGTGGCGGCCCGCGCCTACGCCCGGCTGGCGCCGCTGGCCGGACGGGTGACGCGGGTGGTGCTGCTCGGCCCCGCCCATCGCGTCGCCTTCCGGGGCATGGCGTTGCCGACGGTGGATGCCTTCGCCACCCCCCTCGGCCCCCTGCGGCTGGACCGCGCCGCCATCGCCGGAGTGGTGGAGAGCGTGCCGGGCTGCGGCTATTCCGATCAGGCCCATGCCGAGGAACACAGCCTGGAGGTCCACCTGCCGTTCCTGCGCGCCGTGCTGGGCGACGTGGCGCTGGTGCCGGTCTGCGTCGGCGAGGCGCGGCCGGAGGAGGTGGCGGCGCTGCTCGACCGCCTGTGGGGCGGGCCGGAGACGCTGATCGTGGTGTCGACCGACCTCTCGCATTACCTCGACTACGACACCGGCCGCCGCTTCGACGCCGACACCCGCACCGCCATCGAAACCCTGGATGCCGCCGCCCTGTCCTACGACCGCGCCTGCGGCCGCACCCCCATGGGCGGGCTGCTGCTGGCCGCCCGGGCGCGCGGCCTGTCCATCGAGACGCTGGACGTGCGCTCGTCGGGCGACACCGCCGGACCGCGCGACCGGGTGGTGGGCTACGGCGCCTGGGCGCTGGTGGAGCCGCAGGCCGACGGATCGGCGGCAGCGGCGGCGGCGGAGGCATCGCCCGACCCGGAAACCGCCATCGAAGCCATGCTGGCGCGGCACGGCGCCGACCTCATCGCCCTCGCCCGTCACTCCATCGAGAACGGCCTCACCCGCGGCGAGCCGCTGGCGGTCGACCCGGCGACGGTGGCCGAGCCGCTGCGCCACAACGGCGCCTGCTTCGTCACCCTGACCGTCGACGGCGCCCTGCGCGGCTGCATCGGCAGCCCCCAGGCGTGGCGGCCGCTGGCCCAGGACGTGGCGGAAAACGCCTGGCGCAGCGCCTTCCACGACCCGCGCTTCCCGCCGGTCTCGGCGCGGGAGTGGCCGGCGGTGGCGGTGGCGCTGTCGGTGCTGACGCCGCCGCAGCCCTTCCCGGTGCGCGACGAGGACGATCTGGTCGCCCGCCTGCGCCCCGGCGTCGACGGGCTCATCCTCGGCGAGCATGGCGCCCGCGGCCTGTTCCTGCCGGCGGTGTGGGAAACCCTGCCTGACCCGCGCGAGTTCGTCCGCGCGCTGAAACGCAAGGCCGGGCTGCCGCCGGGCCACTGGTCCGACGCCATCACCCTGGAGCGCTTCGCCGCCAAATCGGTCAAGGGCTGACGGCGGCATCGCGTACTCCCTATGTCGGGGGTGGCTGGTGTAGACTGGCCGCCGCAAGGCCCCCCTTGCAGAGTTCAGGGACCGGACCAGGATGAGTTCCGACAGCGAGACCAGCACCGTCCTCATCGACCTGTTCAGCGAGAAGCTGAAGGACTATTCCAAGGCGGTGCGCGAGGACCGGCGCCTTGCCGCGCCCGATGCCACGGTGGAGCGCACCAGCCGCCTGTGCGGCAGCCGCATCACGGTGGACATCGCCATGGACGAGGCCGAGACCATCACCGGCTTCGGCTATGCCGTGCGCGCCTGCGCCCTGGGCGAGGCGGCCACCGCCATCCTGGCCAAGCACCTTGCCGGCCGCCCGGCGGCGGAACTGACGGCGGTGGCGGCGGCCATGCGCGCCATGCTGAAGGACGACGGCCCGCTGCCCGGCGGCGACTGGCAGGATCTGGAATACCTGCGCCTCGTCCGCGACCTGAAAAGCCGCCACGGCTCCGTCATGCTGCCCTTCGACGCGGTGGAAGCGGCCATCGCCGAAGCGCGCAAGGCGCGGGGCTGAGGGGACGGCGGACGGCGGCGCCGCTTTCTCCTTTCCCGCCGCCGCCGCTGACGGCACACTGCCGGCCATGAGCCGCGATCTCGACGCCCTGCTGGACGCCTTCCCCGACCTCGCCGCCGTCACCGGCGACGGGCGCCGCCTGCTCGACCAGTCGGTGCGGCTGGCCGAGGTGCCGCCGGGCACGGTGCTGTTCTCCGAAGGCGGCGCCTGTCAGGCCTATGTGCTGGTGCTCGACGGCTCGGTGCGGGTGCAGAAGGTGTCGGAGGGCGGACGCGAGATCGTCCTCTACCGGGTGGAGCGCGGCCAGACCTGCGTGCTGACCACCGCCTGCCTGCTCACCCGCGCCGAATACGGCGCCCAGGGGGTGGCGGAAACGGCGGTGCGGGCCGCCATGCTGTCGGCCGCCGCCTTCGAGCAGCTGGTGGACGCGAGCCCCGCCTTCCGCCGCTTCGTCTTCGCCGTCTATGCCACCCGCATCGCCGACCTGCTCATGCTGATCGAGGAAGTCGCCTTCGGCCGCATCGACGTGCGGCTGGCGCAGCTGCTGCTGGCCCATGCCGGGCGCGGCGGCGGCGGCGTAGTGGAGGCGACCCACCAGGCCCTTGCGACGGAACTGGGCACGGCGCGCGAGGTGATCAGCCGCCAGCTGAAGGAATTCGAGCGCCGCGGCTGGGTCGCCCTGGCGCGCGGCCGCATCGAGATGCGCGACGCCACCGCCCTGGCTCAGCTCGGCGGCTGAGGCGGCGGCGGTTCCTCGCCCACCAGCACCGGCGGCTCGTCGGGCAGCCACAGGCGGAAGGTGCTGCCGGCGCCGGGCTGCGACTCGACGGTCAGGGTGCCGCCATGGCGCTCGGCAATGCGGCGGCAGATGGCGAGGCCGACGCCGGTGCCGGGGTAATCCCGCTGCCCGTGCAGGCGCTGGAACAGCTTGAAGATGCGGTCGAAGAACTGCGGGTCGATGCCGATGCCGTTGTCGGCAATGGCGATGGACCAGCCGTTGCCCTGGCGCGCCGCCGTCACCTTCACCACCGGCACGTGGCCGGGGGTGTGGGGCTGGTAGCGGAGGGCGTTGGTCAGCAGGTTCTGGAACAGCTGCAGCATCTGCGGTTCGTCGGCCATCACCACCGGCAGCGGCGAGGCCTGCACCTCCGCCCCCGTCTCGGCGATGGTGCGGGCGAGGCTCGCCTGCACCGACTCCACCACCACCCCGAGATCGACGCTGGCGAAGGGCACCGCCTCCGTCTGCAGGCGGGAATAGGCGAGCAGGTCGTCCACCACGTCGGACATGCGGCGGGCGCCGCTTTCCAGATAGTCGAACAGTTCCGCCGTCTCCCCGGTCAGCACCCCGTCCTTCTCCAGCCGCCGGCGCATCAGCTGGGCGTAGCTGGTGACGGTGCGGATGGGCTCGCGCAGGTCGTGGGCGGCGATGTAGGCATAGCGCTCCAGCTCGCCGTTGGAGCGGGTGAGTTCCTCCACATACCGGCGCCGCTCCGCCTCCGCCCGCACCGAGGCGGTCAGGTCGGTGAGCACCGAGATGATGGTCGGCGGACCGTCGGGAGACCGCAGCAGGTTCCAGTCCACCCGCACATGGATCAGGCTGCCGTCCTTGCGCACCATGTCGGCGGTGTAGCTGCCGGCGGAGCTGCCGGTGCTGTCCGGCTCCTGGGTCAGCACGCGCTCGACAAGGCGGGAGGCGAACTCCTGGTCGGCCAGCAGGTCGAGCGCGCAGGTGCCCACCAGTTCGCCGGGGCGGTAGCCGAACAGGCGGGCGTGGGCCGGGTTCTCCAGCAGGATGGTGCCCGACAGGTCCAGTTCCCGCACCCCGTGGGGCAGGTGGGCCACCAGCGCCCGCAGCCGTGCCTCGCTGATTTCCGCCTGTTCCTGCGCCCGCATGATCTCGGCGATGTCCTGGGTGACGGCGAAGATGTGCGGTTCGCCGTCGCGGTCGAACAGGCGGGCCGACATGTGGCCGTAGAACACCTCCCCCGACTTGCGGCGGAACCGGCACAGGGCGTTGCGCTGCACGCCGTCGCGCAGCAGGCGGTCGACGAAGCGGCGGCGTTCGTCGCCGTCGTACCAGATGTCCAGCTCCAGCGACGACCGGCCGAGCACTTCCGCCTGCGTATAGCCCGACAGTTCGCAGAAGCCATGGTTGACGGCGATATAAACCCCGTCCCTCACGCGGGAGACGGTGATGGCCCCCGGCGTGGTGGCGAAGGCCAGCGACAGCAGGTCGGCATCGGCGGCGGTGGGAAAGCTCATGGCACGGCTCGGTGCGGGACAGGCACCCGACGACTATACCCTCATTCCCGAGCCCGCACAGCTACAAAGGGTATCCGTGCACCGCTTCTCGCGCAGTGGGCTGTGTGACTAGGTTACAGACCGCCGCCCGCCGCACCTGCTTCACTGGCATCCTCACGCTCACTGGAAGCACGGAGAGGGTTTCATGTCTCAGAACGTCGGCGGTATCGACCGCATCCTGCGCATCGTGGTCGGCCTGGCGCTGATCGGCCTGGCGCTGGCCGGTCAGATCGGCTGGTGGGGCTACATCGGCGTGGTGCCGCTGCTCACCGGCGTCATCGGCTGGTGCCCGGCCTACCTGCCGTTCGGCATCAAGACCTGCAAGGCCCGCCAGGCCTGAGGCCCCCGGCCCGTCGCTCCGCTCCCCGCCGCCGAGGCCGACCCTGCCGGCACCGGCGGCGGGCGGGGGATCAGGGCGCCGGCGGCGCCTGGGTGGCGGCGGCGGCGCGGCGCGGCCGCAGCATGGACTTGAAGTCGCTGACCGTGGTCGCCCGCAGGGCGAAGGCGGCGGCGGCATAGCTGCCGGCGCCCACCGCCACCAGCGCCACCAGGATGCCGACGGCGCTCAGCTCGCCGATCAGGCCGCCGTCGGTCGGCAGGGCCGGCAGCGCCCAGGTCTGAGCGGCGTACAGCGCCACCGCCATGATGGCGCTCGCCACCACGATGCGCGGCAGGCGGCTGCGGGCGCGGGCATCCAGCGCCAGGTGGCCGCGCCGCTGCAGCACCACCGCCAGCCCGACCGCATTGACCCACGCCGCGATGCCGGTCGCCAGCGCGATGCCGACGTGGCCCATGGTCTGCATCAGGATCAGGTTCAGCACCACGTTCACCACCATGGCGATGCCGGCGCACCAGACCGGCGTGCGGGTGTCGTGGCGGGCGAAGAAGCCGGGCGTCAGTACCTTCACCAGCACATAGGCCGGCAGCCCGAGGGCGAAGGCGGCCAGCGCCCCGGCGGTCGCCTCCGCTTCCGCCGTGCCGAAGGCGCCGCGCTGGAACAGGGCGATGACGATGGGCGTGGCAATGACGATGAGGCCGGTCATGGCCGGCAGGGTCAGCAGCAGCGACACCTCGATGCCGCGGTTCTGGTTGTAGTGGGCGGCTTCCAGGTTGCCGGCGGCGATCTGCCGCGACAGCAGCGGCAGCAGCGCCGTGCCCATGGCCACCCCCACCACCCCCAGCGGCAGCTGCGTCACCCGGTCGGCGTAATAGAGGTAGGAGACGGCACCGTCGCTCACCAGCGAGGCGAGGATGGTATCGACCAGCAGGCTGATCTGGTAGAGGCCGGCGCCGAAGGCGACGGGCAGGATGCGCTTCGCCAGCAGCTTGATGCGGGGGGTGATGGTGGGCCGCACGAAGAAGATCCGCACCCCCGCCCGCCGGCAGGCGACCCATAGCCACGCCAGCTGCACCACGCCGGTGGCGGTGACGGCGATGGCGAGCGCATGGCCGGGCGTTTCGGTCACATGTTGCAGGCCGAGCAGGCCGGCGATCATGCCGAGGTTCAGCAGCACCGGCGCCGCCGCGGCGGCGGCAAAGCGGCCGAGCGAGTTCAGCACCCCCGACAGCAGCGAGCACAGCGAGATCAGCAGCAGGTAGGGGAAGGTGATGCGGGTCAGTTCCTCCGCCAGTTCCAGCTTGCCGGGCACCGCCTCGAAGCCAGGCGCGAAGGCGTAGATGGCGATGGGCATGGCCACCTCCATCAGCCCGACGAACACCGCCAGCACCAGCCCGAGCACGGTGAAGGCGCGGCGGGCGAAGGAATGGGCCTCGGCCTCGCCTTCCTGCTCCAGCGTCGTCGAATAGAGCGGCACGAAGGCCGCCGCCACCGCCCCTTCCGCGAACAGCCGGCGGAACAGGTTGGGGAACTTGAAGGCGACGAAGAAGGCGTCGGCGACGCTGCCGGCACCCAGGTAGCCGGCGATCAGGATGTCGCGGGCAAAGCCGGTGAGGCGGCTGAGAAGGGTGAAGCTGCCGACGGTGGCGACGGCGCGGAACAGCGACATGGAGGCACCCGGTTGCGCAAGGTTCCCCTGTTTAGCGCATTGCATCGGGGCAAAAAAGCGGCGGCAGCATCCTCTGCACCCTCCTACCCGTCGGGAGTGGTCCGAGCCACCCCTTTACGGCGGGCGCGATTCCGGCAATAAAGGGCGCCGAGTTTGTTCGCGCCCGCAGCAGACGCAGGCGGGCGGTGGGTCAGGGCTTTCGGAGAGGGAGGCCCGGTCATCGCGCCGCATCGGCCGCAGGGGCGGACGGCGCTGGTCTAGCCGGAAGGAAACATCATGGACATCAGCAAGATTCCCGTCGGTAAGGACGCTCCGTGGGATGTGAACGTGGTCATCGAGATCCCGCTGCGCAGCGATCCGGTGAAGTACGAAGTGTGCAAGGAATCCGGCGCCATGTACGTGGACCGCTTCCTGCACACCGCCATGCACTACCCGTGCAACTACGGCTTCATCCCGCACACCCTGTCCGAAGACGGCGATCCGGTGGACGTGATGGTGCTGGGCCGCATGCCGGTGGCCGTCGGCTCGGTCATGCGCACCCGTCCGATCGGCGTGCTGTTCATGGAAGACGAGGCCGGCAAGGACGAGAAGATCCTCGGCGTGCCGCACACCAAGCTGCACCCCTACCACGACAACGTGCTGAACTTCGGCGACGTGCGCCAGACCGAGCTGCGCCAGATCGAGCACTTCTTCGCCCACTACAAGGACCTGGAAGAAGGCAAGTGGGTGAAGATCCTCGGCTGGGGCGACGCCAAGCAGGCCGCCGAGCTGATCCAGAAGGGCATCGAAGCCGCCAAGAAGTAAGCGGCCCGACCCTGACATGACGACCGAACCGCCCCGGCCGGCAACGGCCGGGGCGGTTCCGCATCTGGGGCAGGTGTCGGGCGCAGCCGGCGGCGAGCGGGCGGGCGGGCGGCTCAGATGCCCATCAGCTGGTCGATCTCGTCCTGGTGCAGGGCGACCTCGTTGCCGTGGATGATGGCGCTGGCGACGTCGATGAGCCGCTGCAGGGCGCGGCTGGCGGTCTTGACGCGGGTGCGCAGCTGGTCGGCGTCGTCCAGCACCTCTTCCATGCGGTCCATGGTCAGCATGACCAGTTCGTTCATCTGGCCGATGGTCTGCTCGAAGGGCTCGCGGAAGCGGGCCGGCGCGTGGTCGTAGGCCGCGATGGCCAGATCCTTGTCGGAGAACGAGGAGTCGCGGAAGTGGTCGGCATAGCTTTTGGGTGCCCAGGCGCGGCAGTCCTCCAGCATGTCCGGCATGTCCGGCACCATTTCAAGGAGCATGATGATCTCGTTGAAATGGTTCAGGTAATCGGTTGCCAGCAGGGTTTGCGGGTTGATGTTGCGGCCGGCCACGCGGGCGCTCATGGCGGCATAGCCGGGGTCGTCGGACTCCCGGCCGCTGGGCGGCGTCGCGGCTGCAGACAGGTCGCTGGTCACCATCAAGTCCCTATGCGCCGGCATCGTTGGCCGGCCCTCTCCCCCTTATTCGGCGCCTGATTATCCCTCAAAGGCCCCATCGGGATCAACGCCCGCGCGAGAGTCCCCACTCCGGCGGCCCTTGACCGCCCCCGGCGGACGGTGGTTGGCTGGCGGCTCGTGACTGACCGCTGCGGAGCACCGCCCCATGAAGACCCCCGCCGACCTCGGCTTTCGCATGCCGGCAGAGTTCGAGCCGCACGCCCGCTGCTGGATGGCGTGGCCCTGCCGCAGCGAGGCGTGGGACAACGGCATGCAGGCCGGATACGATGCCTATGCCGCCGTCGCCCGTGCCATCGCCCGCTTCGAGCCGGTAACCATGGTGGCGCGGCCGCAGGATGCCGACACCGCCCGCCGCCACCTCGGCGACGGCATCGAGGTGATCGCCTGGCCCATCAACGACAGCTGGACCCGCGACACCGGACCGCTGTTCCTGAAGGGGCCGAACGGCGAGTTGGCCGGCGTCGACTGGGGCTTCAACGCCTGGGGGCTGATCTACCAGGGGTTCGAGGACGACGCCCGGCTGGCCGGCCGCATCCTCGCCCACACCGGCACCCGCCGCTTCGTCGGGCCGCAGATCCTGGAAGGCGGCTCGGTCCATGTCGACGGCCAGGGCACCCTGCTGACCACCGAGGAATGCCTGTTCGACCCCGAACGCAACCCCCACCTGACGCGCGAGGACCACGAGGCGCACCTGAAGGCCTTCCTCGGCGTCGAGACGGTGATCTGGCTCGGCAAGGGGCTGGAGAACGACGAGACCAAGGGCCACGTCGACAACGTCGCCTGCTTCGCCGCGCCCGGCAAGGTGCTGATGGTCACCTCCACCGACCCCGCCGACCCCGACACCGCGACGCTCTCCGACAACCGCGACCGCCTGCGCGATGCCCGCGACGCCCAGGGCCGCCGGATCGAGGTGATCGACCTGCCGCAGGTGCCGCGCCGGCAGGACGTGCGCGGGCACCGCATGGCGCTGTCCTACGTGAATTTCTACATCGCCAACGGCGGCATCGTCATGCCGGGCTTCGACGTTCCCGAGGACAAGGACGCCGCCGCCGTGCTGCGCGCCGCCTTCCCCGACCGCGAGGTGGTGGTGGTGCCCGCCTTCGAGGTCGCCGTCGGCGGCGGCAACATCCACTGCATCACCCAGCAGCAGCCGAAGGCTTGACGGCCGCCCCTGCCGCCCCATATGCGCGCCGCATCCGCCACACGAGGACACCCGACACCATGACCAAGGTCACCGTCGCCGCCACCCAGTTCGCCTGCGCCACCGGGTCGGAGGAGACCCTCGACAAGGCGGAGGCCATGGTCCGCAAGGCCCATGCCCAGGGCGCCCAGATCATCCTGCTGCAGGAACTGTTCGAAACCCCCTACTTCTGCAAGGACCAGGACCCGCGCTACTTCGCCCTCGCCCGCTCGGTGGAGGACAACGCGGTGCTGGCCCGTTTCGCGGCGCTGGCGAAGGAACTGCAGGTGGTGCTGCCGTTCAGCTTCTACGAACGCTGCGGCCAGGCGTTCTACAATTCGCTGGCGGTGCTGGATGCGGACGGCACCAACCTCGGCATCTATCGCAAGAGCCACATCCCGCAGGGGCCGGGGTATGAGGAGAAATACTACTTCTCGCCCGGCGACACCGGCTTCAAGGTCTTCAAGACGCGCTATGCCACCATCGGCTGCGGCATCTGCTGGGACCAGTGGTTCCCGGAATGCGCCCGCACCATGGCCCTGCTGGGCGCCGAGATCCTGTTCTACCCCACCGCCATCGGGTCGGAGCCGCACGACGCCAGCATCGACAGCATGCCGCACTGGCAGCGGGTGATGCAGGGCCACGCCGGCGCCAACCTGATGCCGCTGGTGGCCTCCAACCGCGTCGGGGCGGAGCAGGGGGCCAGTTGCGGCCTCACCTTCTACGGCTCGTCGTTCATCGCCGACCACACCGGCGCCAAGGTGGCCGAAGCCGACCGCAACGAGGAAACGGTGCTGACCGCCACCTTCGACCTGGAAGACGTGCGCGCCTACCGCGCCGCCTGGGGCCTGTTCCGCGACCGCCGGCCCGACCTGTATGGCGTGCTGGCGGGGCTCGACGGCCGGGCGGTGCGGTAAGCCGCGCCGGCGGCCCTCAGCCGCCGAACAGCAGGGTATCGAGCCCGCGCACCACGCCGGAGACGTCCTTCACCCGCCGCGCCGCCAGCAGGGTGCCGTCGGCGTAGATGGTGGCGTCGGCACCGGCGTCGTGGGTGATCTTCAGGCGCGAATTGCCGACCGTGAACAGGGCGTCGACGGTGGCGGCGAAGCTCGGCAGGCGGACCGAGTGGACCTGCACGCCGTTGATGGTGCCGCCGCGCGCCTCGCGCGAGCCGGTGACCTGATCGAGCGGCAGGCCCAGCGCCGGCCGGCGCACGTCGCCCAGGCGCTCCGCCAGTTCGCGGGCGGTGCCGGAGGGCGCGTCGGGCTTGGCGGCCTTGGCGTAGTCGATGATCTCGAAGTGCTCGATGTACCGCGCCGCGATCAGCGAGAAGTGGCTGAGCAGCGCCGCCGTCAGGGCGAAGTTGCCCGACGCCACCACGCCCACCCCCTGCGCCCGCGCCGCCGCGTCGATCTCGGCGAAGTCCTCCGCCGTCAGGCCGGAGGTGCCGACCACCGCCGCCACGCCCCGCGCCACCGCCGCCAGCACATGCCCCTTCACCACCCCCGGCTTGGTGTAGTCGATGAGCACGTCGGCCGGCGCCGCCGCCAGCGCCTCCTCCACCGTGGCGGCGACGGTCAGGCCGAGGGGAGCCGGGCGGCCCAGCACCTCGCCCAGGTCGCGCCCGGCGGCGGAACGCGCCACGGCGCCCACCAGGGTGAGATCGTCGGCGGCCAGCACGGCCTCCACCACGGCACGGCCGGTCCAGCCGGTGGCGCCGGCAACGATGATGCGGGTCATGCGGTCGGGTCTCCCGTCGGGTTGGTTCAGGCCTCGGCCTTGAAGCGGATCAGGGTGTCGAGCAGGTTGGCGATGACCTCGTTACGCACCTTCTCCATCACTCCGTCCATGCTGCCCCAATCCTGCTGCGCCATGCAGTCCTCATAGGCCTTGCGGACTTTGTTGCTGATGTTCAGCTGGTACTTCGATGCGGTGGAGATATAGGCGTCGTAGACCGCCTGGGCGTTCTTCGCCGTCACCTTGGTCGTCTCGCTCTGCTCCAGGAACATGTAGTTCTCCAGAGAGTACTCCTTCTTGGCGAACACCAGGAAGTCCTTGAGAACGTCCTTGTCCTTGCGCAGCGCCTCGTAGGAGTTGATCTTGTCGATGCGGTCATACCGCGCCGCCAGGGCCTCGAACTCCTTCATGTCGATGGACTTGGTGGCCACCAGCATCAGCTGCGCCGTCTTGCTGATATCGGCGGCGGCCTTGGTGGCGCTGCTCGGGATCAGCTTGTTCTTCTTGAAGCCGGCGGCGGCCTTGTCGGCGGCGGCGCTGGCGGCCATCAGCGCCTTGCGTAGCCCCTCCACCGACTTCTTGTATTCCGCCTGCGCGGTCTTGAAGCCATCGCGCACCGCCTTGCGGCCCTTCTTGCGCGTCTGGTCGAGATCGAACACCGACCAGTCCACCGCCGCCCACGCCTTTTCGCAGGCCTGCAGGCTCTCGCCGACGCCGGTCTTGCCGGCCAGCTTGGCGAAGGGCCCCTTCTTCTTCTGCCAGTCCTTGTTGGTCATCACGGTCGGGTATTTGACCAGGATGTCGGCAACGCTCATTCCCCAGAACTCCCCCCATAGGCAGCCGGCAACGCGCCGGCAGGATCGACCGAAGGTAGCAGGAAACCACCTTTGGTCCCACCCAGAGGTAAACGCTCGCCTTTGGCAAATCAATGGTGGACCATGGCGGTCTGACTTTTGCCGCCGCCGCTGTCACACCCGCTCCCCCTGCGTCGTCCTTGGAATGGAGGCCGGCATTCCGCCGGCCGCGCGACGACAAGGAGACGCCCCATGGGCAACCGCATGGTTCTCGATCACCCCTCCCTCACCCCCGACCTGATGCAGGCGCTGCTCGGCCTGTCCGCCAGGCTGACCGGCGGCGCGGTGACGGCCCGCCTGCGCCATCTGGTCGACCTGCGGGTGTCGCAGATGAACGGCTGCCACTTCTGCATCGCCATGCACAGCCGCGAGGCCCTGGCCGAGGGCGACACCCAGGAGCGGCTGCAGGCGGTGGCGGCATGGCGCGACAGCCCGCTGTTCACCGATCCTGAGCGCGCCGCCCTGGCGTGGGCCGAAAGCCTCACCGCCGCCGACCCGGACGAGGCTGCCCGCGATGCGGCCATGGCGGAGCTGCGCCGCCACTTCGACGACGCCGCCGTCAGCCGCCTCAGCTACACCATCGCCGCCATCAACGCCTGGAACCGGCTGGGCCTCGCCGCCTACCGCCATCAGCCGGCGACGGCCGACGCCGCCCATGCCTGAGGCGGCGGCCCTGCCCGTGACGGAGGCGGCGCTCGCCGCCTTCGAGCCCCACCGCCGCCGGCTGTGGAGCCTCGCCTATCGCATGCTCGGCACCCGCGCCGATGCCGACGACGCGGTGCAGGATTGCTGGCTGCGCTGGCAGCGGGCGGCGACGGAGGCGGCCGAGCCGGTGCGCGATGCCGAGGCGTGGCTGGTCACCGCCTGCACCCGCCTCTGCCTCGACCGCCTGAAGGCGGCGCCACGTCGCCATGGCGGCTATGTCGGCCCCTGGGTGCCGGAACCGGCGATGGTGGAGACGGCCGGCGACGACGACGCCGTGGTGCCGCCTCCGGAACGCCACCTGGAACGGGCGCAGGAGGTGTCCCTCGCCCTGCTGCTGATGATGGAGCGGCTGAGCCCGGCCGAGCGCGCCGCTTATGTGCTGCATGAGCTGTTCGAGTGCGGTTACGGCCGCCTCGCCGCCGTGCTCGGCCGCAGCGAGACCGCCTGCCGCCAGCTGGTCAGCCGCGCCCGCCGCCGCCTGGGGGAGCAGGCGCCGCGTTTCGCCGTCGACGCCGCCGCCCACGCAACGCTGGTCGCCCGCTTCGCCCACGCCCTGGCCGACGGCGACCTGGACGGCCTCACCGCCCTGCTGACGGCCGAGGCGGAAGCGTGGAACGACGGCGGCGGCAAGGTGGCGTCGGCGCTCAACGTCATTGTCGGCGGGCGGCGGGTGGCGCGGTTCCTGTGCGGGATCCAGCGCAAGTTCGGGCCCTACGCCCTTCGCCCCTGTACCGCCAACGGCCGCCCGGCGCTGCTGATTTGCCGCGACGGCCGCCTGCATGGCCTGCTGGCGGTGGAGCCGGCGACGGTGGAAGCGGCCGGCGCCGGCCTCGTCATCTTCATCCGCAACCCGGACAAGCTGCCGCCGTAGGGGCGGCAGCCGCCGGCCACCTCACCACGCCAGCGCCATCACCCCCAGCACCGCGAACAGCGCCGCCGAGACACCGCGCACCAGGCCGAGCGGGATGCGCCCGGCGGCCTTGTTGCCGACCAGCACCACCGGCACGTTGGCGATCATCATGCCGATGGTGGTGCCGAGCGTGACCAGCCACAGGTTCTGGAACTCGGCCGCCAGGGCGACGGTGGCGATCTGGGTCTTGTCGCCGATTTCCACCAGGAAGAAGGTCACCAGGGTGGCCAGGAACGGCCCGTATTTGGCGGCCTTGGGCTCGCCCTCGGCCTCGTCGAGCTTGTCGGGCACCAGCATCCACCCCGCCATGGCCAGGAACCCGAGGCCGAGCAGCCACTTCAGCGTCTGCGGGCCGAGGAACTCGGTCACCGTCACGCCGACCAGGGCGGCGGCGGCATGGTTCGCCAGGGTGGCGATGAAGATGCCGAGGATGATGGGAATGGGCTTGCGCCAGCGGCAGGCCAGCACCAGCGCCAGCAGCTGCGTCTTGTCGCCGATTTCCGCCAGCGCCACGACGCCGGTGGATACGAGTAGGCCGTTCATTGCGATCCGTTCCGAGGGGCCGGGCGGCTGAAACCCCATGACCGGGCGCGCCCCGCCCGGCCCCATAGAAGCCCCGGAAGCGTCCGGTCAAAGGTCTCGCCAGGGCCGCCTTGAGCGGCCTGTCCGCGCCATGGAAGCGGCAGTCTCCCGATGCCGGTTTCCAAGTCTGTTGACGCGGCCCCCTCTCGCAATGGAGGGCGGCTACTCCCCGATGACGGGGCAAAGACTACCCCCTCGGCGGCGGATGTCAAGCGGTCGCGGGGGACAACCGGCGGATGGTGGCGTCCTGTTTGCGTTGACCGCCGGGCGCGGCGTGGTAAGGTCCGGGTTCGTCCGCAACGGATAGCCGTCCGGCCTTGACCAGTCACCGTACCACCGCCCCCGACGGGGAACCGCAGCAACGGCACCGCCGTGGCGGCGTCGGGGCCTTGATCAAGAAATACCTGAAGAGCGATCGCGTCCGCGACCGTCTCTGCAGCCTCGCGGCCCGCTACATCAGCCTGGTGTTCGCTACCGGCCGGTGGGAGGAGATCGGCCGCCAGCATCCCGAAGCGGTGTGGAACGCGGGCAAGCCGTTCATCCTGTCGTTCTGGCATGGCCGCCTGCTGATGATGCCGAAGGTGTGGCCGGCCTCCCAGCCCATCCACATGCTGATCTCGCAGCACCGCGACGGCCAGCTGATCGCCCGCACCGTCGGCCACTTCGGCATCCACACCGCCGCCGGCTCGTCCACCCGCGGCGGGTCGGGCGCCCTGCGGGTGATGCTGAAGGCGCTGAAGACCGGCGAGAACGTCGGCATCACCCCCGATGGTCCGCGCGGCCCGCGCCAGCGCGCCACCGACGGCGTCATCCACATCGCCCGCATGTCCGGCGCGCCGGTGATCCCGCTCGCCTACGCCGCCCGCCGCCGCCGGCTGCTCGACAGCTGGGACCGCTTCATGGTGCCGCTGCCGTTCAGCGGCGGCGTGTTCGTGTGGGGCGAGCCGATGATCGTGCCGCGCGACGCCGACGCCGCCGTCATCGAACACCTGCGGGCGGAGCTGGAGGCGCGCATGAACGCCCTCACCGCCGAGGCCGACCGCCGCGTCGGCCACCGCACCACCGAGCCCGCCCCCCTGCCCGACGCCGACCGGCCGGAGCGCGAGGAAGAGGCGGCGGCGCCATGCTGATCAGCCTCTACCGCGGCCTCACCACCCTGGGCGGGCCGGTGATCGACCTCTACCTCGGCCGCCGCCGGGCGGCCGGCAAGGAAGACCCGCTGCGCTTCCCGGAACGGCGCGGCCATGCCTCGCTGCGCCGCCCGTCCGGCCCGCTGGTGTGGGTGCACGCCGCCAGCGTCGGCGAGAGCCTGTCCATGCTGCCGCTGCTGCGCCACCTGCGGGAGACGCGGCCGGGCCTGACCGTGCTGCTGACCACCGGCACCGTCACCTCCGCCCGCATGATGGCCGACCGCCTGCCGGAAGGCTGCCTGCACCAGTACGTGCCGGTTGACCGCATCCGCTTCGTGCGCCGCTTCCTCGATCACTGGCAGCCCGACCTGGTTCTGTGGGCGGAAAGCGAGTTCTGGCCCAACATGATCACCGAAATCGGCCGCCGCGGGCTGCCGCTGGTGCTGCTGAACGGCCGCGTCTCCGACCGCTCGTTCCGCAACTGGCAGCGGTTCCGCGGCCTGATCGGGCAGCTGCTGGGGTCCTTCACCCTCTGCCTCGGGCAGACCGCCGACGATGCCGACCGCCTGAGCCAGCTGGGCGCCCCGGCCTGCGACTGCCTCGGCAACCTGAAGTTCGCGGCGCCGCCGCTGCCGGCCGACGAGGACACCCTGATCCGCCTGCGCCGGCTGACCGCCGAGCGGCCGGTGTGGCTGGCCGCCAGCACCCATGCCGGCGAGGAAGCCATGGCCGCCCGCCTGCACCACACCCTGGCGGAGCGTCACCCCGGCCTGCTCACCGTCGTCATCCCCCGCCACGCCCACCGCGGCGACGAGGTGCGGGCGGAGCTGGAGGCGGAAGGGCTGCGCGTCGCCCAGCGCTCCCGCGGCGAGATGCCCGAGGCCGGCATCGACCTCTACCTGGCCGACACCATGGGCGAGATGGGCCTGTTCTGCCGCCTGGCGCCGGTGGTGTTCATCGGCAAGTCGCTCATCGGCCACGGCGGCCAGAACCCGCTGGAAGCGGCGCGACTCGGCTGCGCGGTGGTGATGGGGCCGCACATGGACAACTTCGCCGAAATGACCCGCCGCATGGTCACCGGCGGCGCCGCCCTGCAGGTGGGCAGCGAGGGCGAACTGGCGCTGACCGTCGACCGCCTGCTGCGCGACCCGCAGGAACGCCGCCCGCTGGCCGACCGCGGCCACGACTTCGCGACCCAGGAAATGGTGGTGCTGGAGCGGGTGCTGGACCGTCTGGCGCCGCTGCTCGACACGGCGGAACGGCAGGCGGCGGCCCATGCGCGCGCCTGAGTTCTGGCAGACCGAGACCGGCCTCACCCGCCTGCTGGAGCCGGCCGCCCTGCTCTATGCCGCCGCTGGCCGCTGGCGGCGGGCCCGCACGGTGCCGGCCGAGGCCGGGGTGCCGGTGGTCTGCGTCCGCAACATCACCGCCGGCGGCGCCGGCAAGACGCCGGTGTGCCTGGCGCTGGCCGCCCTGGTCGACGGCGCCCACTTCCTCACCCGCGGCTACGGCGGCTCGGAAGCCGGGCCGCTGCGGGTGGAGCCCGACCGCCACACCGCCGACGAGGTGGGCGACGAGGCGCTGCTGCTGGCCGCCCGCGCCCCCACCTGGGTGGCCCGCCGCCGGCCGGAGGGCGCCCGCGCCGCCGTGGCCGCCGGAGCGGCCGCCATCATCATGGACGACGGCCACCAGAACCCGACCCTGGCGAAAACCCTGTCGCTGGTGGTGGTGGACGGCGGCTACGGCTTCGGCAACCGCCGCGTCATCCCCGCCGGCCCCTTGCGCGAACCGCTGGCGGAGGGCCTGTCCCGCGCCGATGCGGTGGTGCTGGTGGGCGACGACACCACCGGCGTCGCCCGCCGCCTGCCCAAGGGCCTGACGGCGCTGCGGGCGCGGCTGGTGGCGGGGCCGGAGGCGGGGGCCCTGGCCGGGCGGCGGGTGGTCGCCTTCGCCGGCATCGGCCGGCCGGAGAAGTTCTTCGCCACCCTGCGCGGTGCCGGCGCCCTGCTGGCCGCCGTCCACCCCTTTGCCGACCATCACCCCTACCGCCACGACGACGTGCAACCGATCCTCGATGAAGCCTTCGCCCTGGGCGCCGTGCCCGTGACCACCGCCAAGGACGCCGTCCGCCTGCCGCCCGACCAGCGCCAGCAGGTCGACGTGGTCTCCGTCGCCGTCGCCTGGGACGACCCCGCCGCCCTGCGTGCCCTGCTGGCCGCCCACGGCCTGCCGCTGCGCGCCGATGCCGGAGACGGAGCCGCCGCCCATGGCTAAGCGCAAGGCGGCCTGGCGCACCCGGCTGGAAGGCTGGCTGGCGCGCGGCGTCTACTTCGGCCTGCGACGGCTGCCGGTCAACCGATCCTCCGACCTGGTCGGCGGGCTGTTCCGGCTGATCGGGCCGCGTCTGGGCGTTTCCCGCATCGCCCACCGCAACCTCGCCCGCGCCTTCCCGGAAAAGTCCGAGGTCGAGCGCGAGACCATCCTGCGCGGCATGTGGGAGAACCTGGGCCGCACCGCCGGCGAGTTCCCGCACCTGGAGGACGGCCGCTTCTACGCCGCCCACTGCGACGTGGTGGGGGCCGAGCATATCCGCGCCCTGCGCGACGACGGCAAGGGCGGCCTCACCTTCTCCGCCCACCTCGGCAACTGGGAGATGGCCAACCTGTTCGCCGGGGCCGAGGGGCTGGTAATGCACCGCTTCTACCGCGCCGCCAACAACCCGGCGGTGGAAGACCTGTTCCGCCGCGCCCGTGGCGGTGCCCCCGGCGAGGTGCTGCCCAAGGGCGCCGCCGGCGCCCGCCGCGCCTTCGCCCTGCTGAAGAAGGGCGAGCACCTGGGCATGCTGGTCGACCAGAAGCTGAACGAGGGCATCCCGGTGCCGTTCTTCGGCCGCGACGCCATGACCACCACCTCCATCGCCCAGTTCGCCCTGCGCCTGGACCTGCCGGTGGTGCCGGGGCGGGTGGTGCGCACCGCGCCGCACCGCCTGCGGGTGGAGATCTACCCGCCCATGGAGCTGCCGCGCACCGGCGATCTCGATGCCGACGTGCGCGAGCTGATGACCCGCATCAACGCCATGATCGAAGGCTGGATCCGCGAACACCCCGACCAGTGGCTGTGGCTGCACCGCCGCTGGCCGGACTAACCCCGGACTGACCCCGCGCGCCGGCGCCGCGGCGCCGGGATCAGGCGGCGCGGCTGCGGCCCTCGCGGTGGACGATGTAAAGGCCGCTGGCGACGATCACCGCCGCCCCCCACCACACATGCGGCCCCGGCACCTCGTGCCAGATCACCCAGCCGGCCAGCGCCGCCACCGGCAGGTTGAGGTAGTCGAACGGCGCCAGCACCGCCACCGGGGCGCACTGGTAGGCGCGGGTGAGGAACAGCACGGCGATGCCGCCGGCAATGCCCATCATGGCCATCAGCGCCAGGTCGGCAGCGGTGGGGCTGACCCAGTTCCACGGCAGCAGCAGCGCCAGCACGGCGATGGACACGAAGTGGGTGTAAAGCGCCAGGCTGGTCGGGCCGTCGCGGCGCATGAGCCGGCGGCCCCACACCATCGACAGGGCATAGATGGCGGTGCCGGCCAGGGCGAGGCCGGCGCCCAGGCTGAGGGTCAGGCCGTCGGGCCGCACCACCACCAGCACGCCGGCGAAGCCGACCAGGATGGCCGCCCACCGCCGCCAGCCCACCCGTTCCCCCAGCAGCGGCACGCCCAGCGCCGCCATCAGGATCGGCGCGGCGAAGCCGATGGTGATGGCCTCCGCCAGCGGCAGCAGCGCGAAGGAGCCGAAGATGCACAGCATGGCCGCCGGCGCCAGCATGGACCGCAGCAGCACCCCCGCCGGCTGGCGCAGCCGCAGGGCGATGCCGCCGCCGCGCAATGCCATGGGCAGCAGCGGCAGCAGGCCGAAGACGGAGCGGAAGAACGCCACCTGCGGCACCGGATAGGTCGCCGCCAGCCACTTGATGCTGGTGTCCATGACGCCGAAGAACAGGGTCGCCACCACCACCAGCAGGATGCCGCGCAGGGGCTGCTCCGCCGTCGCCGGCGGCGTCACCGGCAGCGGGATGGCGGTGCCGGCGGGAGGGGGAGCGGCGGCGGGGCGCTTGCGGACCTGCATGATTTTTTCCTGTCGACGGTACACCAGCATGGCACGCGCCGCCGTTCGCGGCTGCGGCCATTGACGCGGCACCGCGGGAGCCGCTCGCTGTTCACGACAGGAAATCCGCCGCCCGCTGTGTCAACGGCGGTTCACATCCCGCCGCAGCTGCTCACAGGCCGCGGCCAAGGGGGGAATCGGCGCCCTGCTTTGGGAGGGGGTGGCCTGCGTCGTTTGATACCGCACCCATGCCGTCCGGCCGGATCGACAGGGGGATTTCCTTGCGGAAAATAGGGCTGTGTGAGGCTCGTCACATCACCGGACGGGCTATCGTGGCACAAGGCTCGCGTGATGCGCGAGCATGATGACGATGCGGTGACACCGCTTGCATCGGCCGTGCGGCACCTTAGGTAAGGGTCAGGCCCACGGCGAGCGACTTTTTTCTCCTGCCAGCTCAACGCCGAGGCGGGCCGAGCGTTAGTCCCAGCGCTGCATGGACGGCACAGAAAAACCGACTGCAGCACCCGGACAAACCCAAGGACACGCTCCTGCTCTCAAGGGCTGTATGCCGAAACGAAAAGAAATGCAGGAAGGGAGTGCCAAGTGATGACGAGAGGAATGGTGATCAACTCCTTCAAGCCGCCGCGCAACAGCTACCACGCATCTTCCGAGGCCGAACGTGGCCTGCGTCCGCGTGCCGATCGCTTTGCCGCCAACGAAGAACCCTCCATCGCCGAGCTGATGGGCGACCCGATCATGGACGCCCTGCTGGCCCGCGACGGACTCCACCGCGACCTCGTCCATCGCTGCATCGCCGAGGCCCGCGCCCGCCTCGGCTGACGCCATCCCTTATCCCGCCAGGAAAAAAGGCCGGCTCCCCAAGGGGCCGGCCTTTGCCGTTCCGGGGCCGCTTTCAGGAGGAGCTGGTGGTGGCGGTGGTGGCGGTGGTGGCAGCAGCAGGCGCCTGCCCTTCCGCCACCGCGTCGCCGCCGCCCTTGGGGCGGGTCAGCTGCCACACCCGGTCGATGGTGGCGTAGTCCTGGTAGCCGAGTCGGGCGATGGGGCGGATGCGCTCCACGTCCACCTTGCCGTCGGGGGTCAGCGCCTCGTCGGCCACATGGACGCCGACCACCGTGCCGATGACCAGGGCGTTGGGGGCGCCGTCGCCGTCGGGCGGCAGGTCGACGATCTGCCACACCCGGCATTCCAGATGGATGGGGCTTTCCGCCACCCGCGGCGGCGCCACCAGACGGCTGGCGGCGGCGGTGAGGCCGGCGTGGTCCAGCTCGCTCTCCCCCGGCGGCAGCGGGCGGGAGGTGGCGTTGACCGCATCGCGCAGGTCGTGGGTGGCCATGTTGACCACGAACTCGCCGGTGGCGCGGCAGTTGCGCACCGTATCCTTCTCGCCGCCGTCCACCGCGTGGCGGCCGCCGATGCCCAGCACCACCATGGGCGGCTCGCCGGCCACCGCGTTGAAGTAGCTGAAGGGGGCCAGGTTCACCCGCCCGGCCGCATCCACCGTCGTCACCCAGCCGATGGGGCGGGGAATGACGCAGCTCTTGAACGGGTTGAAGGGCAGGCCGTGCGGCTGTCCGACCTCATGAAACATGACGCATCTCCGCCACCGCCGCTTCCACCCCGGCGGCGATCCGCAGCAGGCGGTCGTCGTGGCCGGTGGCGGCGACCACCTGCAGGCCCACCGGCGCCTCGCCCGGCCGGTTGACCGGCAGCGTCACCGCGCAGCCGTCGAGCACGTTGACCAGCCGGGTGTTGCGCAGCATGAGGCGGTTCCAGGTGTTGTAGCCGGCCTCGTCGGCATCCACCTGGGCGATGGTGGGCGCCACCGTCGGCAGGGTCGGCCACAGCAGGGCATCGAACGGCGCCGCCAGCGCCTCCCAGCGGGCGCGGAAGGCGTCGCGCCAGCGCATCATGTCGACCAGATCGGCCGCCGACCAGCCTTCCGCCGCCTTCATGCGCTCGCGCACCCGCGGGTCATAGCGGTCGCCGGCGATGGCGATGGTGCGGCGGTGCAGCGCCCAGGCCTCCGCCGTCACCTGCGCCGCCTGACGGGCGACGTAGGTTTCGTCGATCAGGTGTTCCGCCGCCACGCCCTCGATATGGGCGCCGGCCGCGCTCAGCCGGTGCAGCGCCGCCTCGAAGGCGTCGGAGACGATGGCGTCCATGTCGTCGAGCAGCAGGCAGCGCGGCACCGCCAGGCGCAGGCCCTTGACCGGGAAGGGCTCCGTCGGCCGCACCGGGCCGCCGCTCAGCACGGCGTCGAGCAGGGCGCAGCAGGCCACCGTCGGCGCCAGCGGCCCGACCGAATCCATGGCGAAGGACAGCGGGAAGCAGCCGTCGCGGCTGACCCGCGCCTGCGTCGGCTTGAAGCCGGTGAGGCCGCACAGGCCGGCCGGAATGCGCACGCTGCCGCCGGTATCGGTGCCGATGGCCGCCGCCGCCATGCCGTCGGTGACCGACACCGCCGCCCCCGACGACGATCCGCCGGGAATGCGGCCGGTGGCGCGGTCCCAGGGGTTCCTGGGCGTGCCGTAGTGGGGGTTGAGGCCGACGCCGGAAAAGGCGAACTCGGTCATGGTGGTGCGGCCGACCAGCACCGCCCCGGCCTCCCGCAGCCGTCGCACCACCGGCGCATCGGCGGCGGCCGGCGGGTCGTCGGCGCGCACCACCGAGCCGACGGTGGTCACCTGCCCCTTGATGTCGAACAGATCCTTCACCGACACCGGCAAACCGAGCAGCGGCGCGCTGTCGAAGCCGGCCTTGCGGGCCCCGTCCGCGAGGTCGGCGGCGGCCAGCGCCGCCGCCTCGTCGACCAGGGTGAAGACCCGCGGCCCCTCCCCCACTTTCGCCCGCGCCAGCGCCGCCTCGGTCAGCGCGCGGGAGGTGGTGCGGCCAGCCGACAGGTCGTCGAGCAGAGCCGCAAGCGGGGTCATGGGCAGCATGTCAGAACGTCTCCGTCAGCGGTCTTGGCGTCATTCCCCCAGCGCCACGCCCTCGCGCCGCGGGTCGGCACCGCCGTAGAGGCGGCCGTCCGGTCCGATGGCGATGGCGTGCAGGCCGCTGGTCATGTCGACGATCTTGACCTCGTGGCCGCGCGCCTGCAAGTCGGGCGCCAGCCGCTCCGCCGCCGTGCCGGCCTCCAGCTCGGTGGCGCCGCCGCGGCTCTGGACGTGCGGCAGGCTCACCGCCTCCTGCGGGTCGAGGCCCCAGTCGAGCACGCCCATGATGCTGCCCGCCGTGTAGCCGATGATCCGCGCGCCCCCCGGCGAGCCGGTGACCAGCAGCGGCCGCAGGTTCTGGCCGAGCACGATGGTCGGCGCCATGGAACTGCGCGGCCGCTTGCCCGGCTCCACCCGGTTGGCGACAGGGCGGCCCTTGGCGTCCTTGGGCTCGAACGAGAAGTCGGTGAGCTGGTTGTTGAGCAGGAAGCCGTTGACGAACACCCGCGAGCCGAAGGCGCCCTCGATGGACGACGTCATCGACAGGGCATCGCCGTGGGAATCGACGATGCTGACCTGGGTGGTGGAGGGGATTTCCAGTGCCGCGCCGTTGCCCCAGGCGGCGGTCTTCTGCGGCACCCCCGGCGGCGTGCCGGCGTCCGGCGAGGCGATCAGCCCGTCGGCCCGCATCAGCCGCGCCCGTTCCCGCAGGTAGCCCTTGTCGATCAGCCCGGCCACCGGCACGTCGACGAAATCGCTGTCGCCGACGTAGAGGTTGCGGTCGGCAAAGGCCAGCCGCTGCGCCTGGGTCAGGTAGTGGGCGGTGCGGATGCCGAGCGGTTCGTTCACCAGCGCCGGCGGCAGGGTGTCGAGCATGCCGAGGATCTGGCCGACGGCGATGCCGCCCGACGACGGCGGCCCCATGCCGCACACCAGCCGGCCGCGATAGCCGGTGCACACCGGCTCCCGCTCCTTGGCCTGGTAGCCGGACAGGTCGGCCAGCGACAGATCGCCCGGCCGGCGCGGCGCCGTGCGCACCGCCTCCACCATGGCGGCGGCCAGCGGGCCGCGATAGAAGGCATCGGCGCCGCCGCGGGCGATGGTGCGGAAGGTGGCGGCCAGGGCCGGGTTGCGCAGGGTCTCGCCCACCGCCGGCGGCTCGCCGTCGTCGCCGTAGAAATAGGCGGCGGCGGCCGGCATCTTCCTCAGGTCCTGGTCCTCGGCCAGCAGCTGGTGCAGGCGCGGGGTGACGGCGAACCCGTCCTCCGCCAGCTTGATCGCCGGCTCGAACAGGGTCGCCCACGGCAGCCGGCCCTCGCGCTTGTGGACGGCCTCCAGCATGCGCAGCACGCCCGGCACGCCGACCGACAGGCCGCCGACCACGGCATCGTTGAAGGGCAGCGGCTTGCCGTCGGCATCAAGGAACCGTTCCGGCCGCGCCGCCGCCGGGGCGGTCTCGCGGCCGTCCCAGGCGGACAGGCGGCGGCTGTCGGAGTCCCAGTGCAGCAGGAAGGCGCCGCCGCCGATGCCGCTCGACTGCGGCTCCACCAGGGTCAGCACCGCCTGGGTGGCGATGGCGGCGTCGATGGCGGCGCCGCCGCGCTTCAGCATCGCCTGCCCGGCCTGGGCGGCCAGCGGGTGCGCCGCCGCCACCATGTACTTCTGTGCCACCACCGGCGGCTTGGCCTGCCAGCCGGTGGCCGCTTCCGGCTGTGCCTGAAGGTCCGGGCCGGCCGCATCGGTCGCAGCGGCGGCGCCAGCGGAGGCGGAGGCGGAGGAGGTGGGCGCCTCGGCCGGAGTCGCGGTGGCATCGGGTGCGACGGCGGTCTCCGGCGGCGCCTCGCCGGTGCCGGCGCAGGCCGCCAGCAGGAGTGCCAGGGCCACGGCCAAGGGCTTGATCGGTCTCGACATTCGCCAGTCTCCCACGGTTCTTCTCGCACATCCCCGGCGAGCATAACGCCTGACCGGATGCAGCCTGCAGCTTTTTTCCGTTGCAACATGGAATTCTTCAGATTATTTCTTGACTACTGCACTCCGGTAATCGGCGGTGCAGGGCGCAGCGGCAGGCCTCATCCCCTCCGGGCCCGGCCGCCTCGCAGACGACGCCATTCCGGGCCGTTCCGCAGCGGCCCGTCGGAAGCGCAACGGGGATCCCCTTCCCCGCAGGGGCGGCGGCGGCCGGGACCTATTCCCCCTCCGTCGACCAGCCGGCCGGTTGCCGCCCCTCGCGCTATCGCCTCCTCCCCGTTCCGCAGCAGATCGCCTGCCGCCGCCGCTTTCCGGCCGCGGCCCGGCAGTGCTATGGTGCCCGCCATCCCATGCCGCACCGGAACGGAAGGACAAGGCGGTGAGCGACAACCGCGAAATGTACTCGGAAATCAACGCCCTCATCGGCGGCCTCGCCAAGGCGTTCGAGATCGACGACAAGGCCGTGGTGGCCGACCTGGAAGCCGGCCGCATCAGCCTGGACATGGCCGCCGACGAGAACGGCAACCGCTACATCGCCGCCACCCGCGGCGACCGCACGGCGCGGCTCTACCAGGGTGCGATCCAGTACGACCGCCCGCCCGGCGAAGGCGGCGGCAGCCCCGCCGGCGAAGGCTGAGTGCGCCGGTGATCGCAAAGACATTGCCGGAACGCCCGCGCCCGACGACAATCGACCGTTGAGCAAACGGAACGACGGGCCGTGAAGACCAGGAAGTTCAGGGACGGAGACATCGTCTATCGCGAGGGCGAGACCTCGGACAGCGCGTACATCGTGCAGTCCGGGCGGGTGGAGCTGTTCAAGGACAGCGGCACCGGCCCCATGCTGATAGCCACCGCCGGCCCCGACGAACTGTTCGGCGAGACCGGCCTGCTGGACGGCCGCAGCCGCGACGCCACCGCCTATTGCGCCGGCGACGTGGTGCTGAAGGTGCTGCCGCGGCGCGAGTTCCTGCGCCGCATCGAGAACGATCCCGCCACCGCCATGAAGGTGATGGCCAAGCTCGCCCAGCGCCTGCGCGAAACCGACGAGCGCGCCGCCATGGGCATGGCCGGGCTGCCGGTGCCGGTGGATGGCGGCCAGGGCGGGCTGATCGTGCCGCCGCCGCCCGACCCGCGCCGCCAGACCCTGCTGACCCGGCTGTTCGGCCGCTGGCGCTCCTCCGGCGGCGAGCCGCGCGAAAGCGGCAGCGCCGTGCGCCCGTTCCGGGTGCTGGTGGCGCCCTTCGGCAACGACCCGCAGGACACCCAGCGCCCCCATGTAGTCGCCTGGGTGGAGCAGCTGGAGGGCTTCACCGCCAAGCCCCACGGCAGCAAGGTGCTGCCGGCCGAATCGGACGCCCTGCTGCAGCCGGGGGAACGCTTCCGCCGCGCCGCCGCCACCGCCCGCCGCTGGCTGGCCGAAGGCCACGCCGACCTGGTGCTGTGGGGCGAGGTGGACAGCGAAGGCCGCATGATCCAGGTCCACTTCACCGCCGCGCCGTGGGCGGAGGACGACAAGCCCGGCCTGCCGCAGCCGCTGCTGTGGCTGCCGCTGCCGTGCTACTTCGACGAAGGCTGGGCGCCGCTGTTCCATGCCGCCGTGATGGGCGCGGTGGAGCCGCGCGGCGAGGGTCAGGCGCAGTTCCTCAGCCTGCGCCTGCCGGGCTGGATGGAGGCGGCGCGCGGCTTCATCGACCAGCCGGTGGACGGCCTTTATCAGATCGAGACGGCGCAGATCTTCGCCATCTACGGCATGGCGGCGGCGGTGACCGGCGGCCTCAACCCCGGCACCGGCCTGCAGGAATACGGCGCCGAGGTGCTGCGCTCGGCCATCGAATGGACGCCGGGCGAGAATGCCGACGTGTGGTATGCGCTGCAGCGCCAGCTGGGCCTCGTCTATCAGGCCATCGCCGAGCGTACCAACAGCCCCGACTATTTCCACGCCGCCGCCGAGGCCTACCGCCAGGCCATCTACGGCACCGAGCGCGGCGTCGAGCCGGAAATCTGGGCCAGCCTGCACAACCGCCTGGGGGTGGTGCTGTTCCGCCTGGACATGGCCGAGGGCAACCCCGACGCCCTGCGCGAGGCGGTGGGTGCCTTCCAGTACGCCCTGACCGTCTTCACCCGCCAGAGCTTCCCCTGGCAGTGGGCGGAGGTGATGCACAACGTCAGCCAGGTGCTGCAGGTCTACGGCGACGCCCACCGCAACCAGGAGGTGCTGGAGCGCGCCATCGGCACCATCCGCAACGCCCTGCTGGTGCGGCGGCAGGAGTCGGTGCCGCTGCTGTGGGCGGCCAGCCGCAACTCCCTTGGCGCCGCCCTGTTCCTGCTCGCCAAGCACACCCGCGACGGCGCCCCGCTGGTGGAAGCGGTGGAATGCTTCAGCGATGCGCTGACGACCTATCAGCAGAACGGCGCCCGGTCGCAGGCCCGCATCGCCCAGAAGAACCTGGAACGGGCGCAGCGGCTGGCCGGCCGCGTGCCGCCGCAGGGGCAGGAGGCGCGGCCTTAGGCCGCCGCCCGTCCCTCCCCCGCTCAGCCCTCGCCGGCCGCGACTCCGGCTTCGGCGAAGGTGGCCATGCCGGTGTGGCAGGCCACCGCCGCCTGCAGCAGACCCACCGCCAGCACCGCGCCGGAGCCCTCGCCCAGCCGCAGGTCGAGGTCGAGCAGCGGCCGCTTGCCCAGCGCCGCCACCAGACGGCGGTGGCCGGGTTCGGCGCTGGCGTGGGCGACGACGCAATGGTCGAGGGCGCCGGCCACCGTCGCCTCCAGGCAGGCCGCCGCCGCCGTGCAGATGAAACCGTCGAGCACCACCGGCACCCGCGCCATGCGGGCGCCGACCACCGCCCCCGCCATTGCCGCCAGCTCGCGCCCGCCCAGGCGACGCAGCACCTCCAGCCCGTCGGGGGCGTCGGCGGTGTGGCGGGCGACGGCCTCGGCGACCACCGCGATCTTGGTTTCCAGGGCGGAGCCGGCGACGCCGGTGCCGGGGCCGGTCCAGTCGGTGGCGCTGCCGCCGTGCAGGGCCAGGGCGATGGTGGCGGCGCTGGTGGTGTTGGCGATGCCCATTTCGCCCAGGCACAGGGCATCCAGCGGCTGCCCCGTGGCGGTCGCCGTCGCCGCCTCCAGCCCGGCGTTGAGGGCGGCGACCAGATCGGCCTCGGTCAGCGCCGGGGCGGCGGTGAAGTCGGCGGTGGGGGTGTCGAGGTCGAGCGGCGTCACCGTCAGCTCGACGCCGAAGGTGCGGCACAGCTGGTTCACCGCCGCCCCGCCGCGGCGGAAGTTCTCCACCATCTGTGCCGTCACCGCCGCCGGAAAGGCCGACACGCCGCGCGCCGCTACCCCATGGTTGCCGGCGAAGACGGCGCAGCGCACCCGCGCGGCGGCCGGCGGATGCCGCCCCTGCCACGCTGCCAGCCAGCCGCTCAGTTCCTCCAGCCGGCCGAGGCTGCCGGGCGGCTTGGTCAGCTGCGGCTCGCGCGCGGCGGCGGCGGCGGCGGCGGCCGTGTCGGCGGTCGGCAGGCTGGAGAGAAGCGCGCGGAACTCGGCCACGGAGCGCACGGTCAGGGACATGCCACTTGCACCTCGGCTTGAGGGATGGAAAGGTTCGGGCCGATCCATACCGCGATGCCGCAAGGAAATCACTCCCGATGGATAAATCCGGGCGCATGGCAGAGGCGCACCTCGCCTTCGTGTTCCTGACCCGGCTGCCGCTGCCGCGGCTGTCGGAGGCGGCGGCGCGCACGCCGCTCGCCCGCGCCGTATGGGCCTTTCCGCTGGTCGGGGTGGTGGTCGGGCTGATCACCGCCGGCGCCCTGCACCTTGCCCACCTGCTCGACCTGCCGGCGGCGGTGGCGGTGCTGCTGGCCATCGCCGCCGGGCTGCTGGCCACCGGCGCCCTGCACGAGGACGGGCTGGCCGACGTGGCCGACGGCTTCGGCGGCGGCGCGACGCGGGAGCGCAAGCTGGAGATCATGCGCGACAGCCGCATCGGCACCTATGGCGTGCTGGCGCTGCTGGTC
Source organism: Caenispirillum bisanense (assembly GCF_039523075.1). Classification (NCBI taxonomy): domain Bacteria; kingdom Pseudomonadati; phylum Pseudomonadota; class Alphaproteobacteria; order Rhodospirillales; family Novispirillaceae; genus Caenispirillum; species Caenispirillum bisanense. The sequence continues at coordinate 16,640 of NZ_BAAAEP010000018.1, read as the reverse complement.
GCCGTCGGTCTGCGGTGGGCGGCGCTGACCGCCCTGCTGGAAACGGCCGGCGTCGCCGCCGCCAGTGCGGCGGTGGTGATGGCGGCGGTGCTGTCGCGCACGGCGGTGCCGCTCGCCATGGCCATGCTGGAGCCGGCCCGCAGCGACGGCCTGGGCGCCGGCGCCGGCCGCACCGAGGCGGCGCCGGTGGCGGTGGCCGTGGCGCTGGCGGGGGCGGCGGGGGGGCTGGTGCTGCCCCCATGCCCTGCTGGCGCCGGTGTTCGCCTTCGGGTTGATCGCCGTGCTGCTTGTCGCCGGCCTCGCCCGCCGCCACATAGGCGGCCAGACCGGCGACGTGCTGGGCGCCGTGGAGCAGGTGGCCGGGCTGACCGTGCTGGTCACCCTGGTGGCGCTGCTGAGGACCTGAGTGATGACGACGGCAGGCGAACGCGACCGCTCGACCCGCTGGTGGTGGCTGCGCCACGCCCCGGTGGAGGCGGGGCCCGGCGAGATCGTCGGGGCGCTGGACCATCCCTGCCGCGCCGATGCCTTGGCGGCGGCGCCGGTGCTGGCCGCCGTGCTGGCGCGCCGGGCGGTGGTGGTGACCAGTCCCCTCGCCCGCTGCCGCGCCACCGCCGCCGCCCTCGGCCTGGAGCCGGCCGACGCGGTCGAGCCGGCGCTGGTCGAGCAGGATTTCGGCCGCTGGCAGGGTCGCTGCTGGAACGATCTGCCGACCGCCGACACCGACCCGTTCTGGCAGGCGCCGTCCACCGCCCGCCCGCCCGGCGGCGAGAGCTTCGCCGACGTGGTGGCGCGGCTGCGGCCGGCGGTGGCGGCCCTGGCCGAGCGTCATGCCGGCCGCGACATCATCGCCGTCGCCCACGCCGGCACCATCCGCGCCGCCCTGGTGCTGGCCCTGGGGCTGGAGGCGCAGCCGGCGGCGGGATTGTCCTTCGCCGTCGACCCGCTGTCGCTCACCCGCATCGACCTCATGGAGGGCGGCGCCGCCGTCCGCTGTGTCAACTGGAGGCCGCTTCCCTGATGCCGCTGCCCCTTGTCGTGCCGCCCGCCCCCGCCGACTTCTCGCCGCTGCCGCCGCTGACCGTGTTGGTGGGCGGCGCCCGGTCCGGCAAGAGCCGGCTGGCCGAGGCCATGGTGCGGGCCTCCGGCGCCTGCCGCGCCACCTACATCGCCACCGCCCAGGCGTGGGACGACGAGATGGCGGCCCGCATCGCCGTTCACCGCGAACGCCGCGACGGCTTCTGGCGCACGGTGGAGGAACCCCTCCACCTGTGCCGGGTGCTGCCGCAGGTGCAGCCCGGCGAGCCGGTGCTGGTGGACTGCCTGACCCTGTGGCTCACCAACCAGATGCTGGCGGAGCCGCCGCGCGACCCCGACTTCGCCATCACCGACCTGGTCCGCCTGCTGGCGGCGGTGCCGGCGCCGGTGGTGCTGGTCAGCAACGAGGTCGGGCTCGGCATCGTCCCCGACACTCCGCTCGGCCGCTGCTTCCGCGATCATGCCGGGCGGCTGAATCAAAGGGTGAGCGAGGCGGCGGACCGGGTTATCTTCGTCGCCGCCGGATATCCTGTCATCCTGAAAAATATCCAACGGTAAGGAACTCCACCCCCCATGAGCGCCGTCCGCAAGATCCCCGCCACCGTCGTCACCGGCTTTCTCGGCGCCGGCAAGACGACGCTGATCCGCCACCTGCTGGAACAGGCCAACGGCCGGCGCATCGCCCTCGTCATCAACGAGTTCGGCGATCTCGGCATGGACCGCGAGATCCTGCTCGGCTGCGGCGTGCAGGGCTGCGACGACGACGACACCAGCATCGTCGAGCTGGCCAACGGCTGCATCTGCTGCACGGTCGCCGACGAGTTCCTGCCGACCATGGAAAAGCTGGTGCTGGGCGCCAATCCGCCCGATGCCATCGTCATCGAAACCTCCGGCCTCGCCCTGCCGAAGCCGCTGGTGAAGGCCTTCCAGTGGCCGGAGATCCGTTCCCGCGTCACCGTCGACGGGGTGGTGACGGTGGTCGATGCCCATGCCGTCGCCGCCGGCCGCTTCGCCGACGATCCCGACGCCGTGCAGGCCCAGCGCGATGCCGATGCCGCGCTTGACCACGACAACCCGCTGGAAGAGGTGTTCGAGGACCAGCTGGCCTGCGCCGACATGGTCATCCTCAACAAGGCCGACCTGATGGACGAAGCCGGCATGGACGTGCTGGAACAGTCCCTGCGCGCCCGCCTGCGCCCCGGCGTGAAGCTGGTGCCGGCCGCCTTCGGCAAGGTCGATCCGGCGGTGCTGCTCGGCCTTGATGCCGCCGCCGAAGACGACCTCGACGTGCGCCCGAGCCACCACGACGGCGACGACGACCACGACCACGACGACTTCGACACCCTGGTGGTGGAGTTCGGGCCGGTGGACGACCTGGATGCCTTCGAGGCCCGGCTGCACGCCGCCATCGCCGGCCACGACATCCTGCGCGTCAAGGGCTTCCTCGACGTGCCGGGCAAGGCGGCGCGGCATCTGGTGCAGGCCGTCGGGCCGCGCATCGACCGCTGGTACGACCGCCCCTGGACCGCCGCCGACAACCGCCGCAGCCATCTTGTGGTGATCGGCCTGCACGGCCTCGACAAGGCCGCCGTGGCCGAGGCGATCCGCAGCGGGCTCGACGTGCCGGCCGCCTGATGCACCTGCTTGCCGCCACGCCGGGAGGCATCGACGACGGATCGGAGGCCGTCGACCTCGGCCAGACGCCCGCCGACATCGTGGTGCTGTCCGCCGCCGACAGCGAACTCGCCTGCCTGAGCGCCGCCCGCAAGGCGCTGGGGCAGGCGGTGCCGTCCCTGCGGCTGGCGAGCCTGCTGCACCTCGGCCACAACATGAGCGTCGATCTCTACGTCGACGGCGTCATCAGCGGCGCCCGGCTGGTGGTGGTGCGGCTGCTGGGCGGGCGCGGCTACTGGCCCTATGGCGTCGACGAGGTGGCGAAGGCGTGCCGCCGCAAGGGCATCCTGCTCGCGCTGCTGCCGGGCGACGACAAGCCCGACGCCGAGCTGCGCGACCTCTCCACCGTGCCGGCGGAGGCCTACGACCGTCTGTGGGGCTACCTGATCCACGGCGGCACCGCCAATGCCGAACACTTCCTGCGCTACGCCGCCGCCCTGCTCGGGCATGACCGGGAGTGGCTGGAGCCCGCACCGCTGCCGCCTGCCGGCGTTCTCATGCGCGACGCATGGGTGGAGGGGGCGCCGGTGGCGGCGGTGGTGTTCTACCGCGCCCTGGTGCAGGCAGCCAATACCGGCGTGGTGGAGGCGCTGTGCGCGGCGCTGCGGGCGGAGGGCGTCAACCCGCTGCCGCTGTTCGTCACCAGCCTGAAGGACCCGCTGGCCGCCGGGGTGGTGGAGAGCGTGCTGGGCGAACACGCGCCCGACGTCATCCTCAACGCCACCGGCTTCGCCGTCGCCGCCCCCGGCAAGCCCATGGACACCCCCTTCGCCGCCGCCGATTGCCCGGTGCTGCAGGTGGTGTTCTCGGGCGGTGCGGAGGCCGGCTGGCGCCAGGGCACGCGCGGCCTGTCGGCCCGCGACATCGCCATGAACGTCGCCCTGCCGGAGGTCGATGGCCGCATCCTCGCCCGCGCCGTCAGCTTCAAGGGCCGCGCCCGCCGCGACGAGGCGACGCAGTGCGACATCGTCGCCTATGAGCCGGTGGCCGACCGCGTCGCCTTCGTCGCCGCCCTCGCCGCCCGCTGGGCCCGCCTGCGGCGCACGCCGGCGGCGGAGCGCAAGGTGGCGCTGGTGCTCGCCAACTACCCCAACCGCGACGGCCGCCTCGGCAACGGCGTCGGGCTCGACACACCGGCCGGCACGGTGGAGGTGCTGAAGGCCCTGCGCGAGGCCGGCTACGGCGTCGCCGACATCCCGGCCGACGGCGATGCCCTCATCCGCCGCCTGCAGGAAGGACCGACGAACGACCTCACCGCCCGCGCCGCCCGTACCGTGCGGGCGGTGCTGCCGCTGGCCGAGTACGAGGCCGCCTTCGCCCGACTGCCGGAGGCGGTGCGGCGGCAAGTGACGGAGCGCTGGGGCGCTGCGGTGGATGACCCGCATTTCCGCGCCGACCTCGGCGGCTTCGCGCTGGCGGTGCTGCCGCTCGGCAACGTCATGGTCGGCATCCAGCCGGCGCGCGGCTACAACATCGACCCGGTGCAGAGCTACCACGACCCGGCCCTGGTGCCGCCGCACGGCTACCTCGCCTTCTACATCTGGCTGCGCGAGACATGCGGCGTGCATGGCATCGTCCACATGGGCAAGCACGGCAACATGGAATGGCTGCCCGGCAAGGCCCTGGCGCTGTCGGCCGAGTGCTTCCCGGAGGCGGTGTTCGGGCCCCTGCCGCACCTCTACCCCTTCATCGTCAACGATCCCGGCGAGGGCACCCAGGCCAAGCGCCGCGCCCAGGCCGTCATCATCGACCACCTGACGCCGCCGCTCACCCGCGCCGAGAGCTACGGGCCGCTCAAGGACCTGGAAGCCCTAGTGGACGAGTATTTCGAGGCGGCGGGCGTCGATCCGCGCCGGCTGAAGGTGCTGCGGGAGGACATCCTCGGCCTTGCCCGCACCCTCGGGCTGGATGAAGACCTGGGCATCGCCGCCAACGACGATGCCGACACCGCGCTCGCCAAGCTCGACGCCCATCTGTGCGAGTTGAAGGAACTGCAGATCCGCGACGGCCTGCACATCTTCGGCGTCTCCCCCACCGGCGACCAGCGCACCGACCTGCTGGTGGCGCTGGCCCGGGTGCCGCCGGCGGGGCAGGACGGGCTGGCGCTGACGCGGGCGCTGGCGAAGGATCTGGCGCTCGGCGCCGGGTTCGACCCGCTCGACTGCGCCATGGCCGAGCCCTGGGGTGGGCCCAAGCCGCCGGCGCTCGCGGCCGTTGCCGACACCCCCTGGCGCACCGCCGGCGACACGGTGGAGCGGCTGGAACTGCTGGCCCGCGCCCTGGTGGCAGGCAGCACCGCCGCCAATCCCGCCTGGACCGCCACCGCCGCCGCCGTTGCCCATGTGCGCGACACCCTCGCCCCCGCCATCGACGCCTGCGGCGCGGCGGAACTCGGCGGGCTGCTGACCGGGCTCGCCGGCCGCTTCGTGCCGCCCGGCCCCTCCGGCGCCCCGACGCGCGGGCGGCCGGATGTGCTGCCGACCGGGCGCAACTTCTATTCCGTCGACACCCGCACCGTCCCGACCCCGGCCGCCTGGAGCCTGGGGTGGACGTCGGCCAGCCTGCTGCTGGAACGGCACTGGCAGGACCACGGCGAGTACCCGACCACGCTGGCCGTCACCGCCTGGGGCACCTCCAACATGCGCACCGGCGGCGACGACATCGCGCAGGCCCTGGCGCTGATGGGCGTCAAGCCGACGTGGGATGCGGCGTCGCGCCGGGTGACGGGGTTCGAGGTGCTGCCGGCCTCGGTGCTCGGGCGGCCGCGGGTGGACGTAACCTTGCGCATCTCCGGCTTCTTCCGCGATGCCTTCCCCGGCCTCATCGACCTGTTTGACAGCGCCGCCCGCGCCGTCGCCGCCCTGGACGAACCGGCCGACAGCAACCCGCTGGCCGCCCGCGTGCGGACCGAGACGGAGCGCCTTGCCGCCACCGGCCTCGACCCCGCCCCCGCCGCCCGCCGCGCCGGGGCGCGGGTGTTCGGGTCGAAGCCGGGGGCCTATGGCGCCGGCCTGCAGGCCCTGATCGACGAGAAGGGCTGGCAGAGCGATGCCGACCTGGCGGAGGCCTACGTCGCCTGGGGCGGCTATGCCTACGGCGCCGGCTCGGAGGGCGAGGCCGCCCACGCCACCTTCCGCGAGCGGCTGTCGAAGGTGCAGGCGGTGGTGCAGAACCAGGACAACCGCGAGCACGACCTGCTCGATTCCGACGACTATTATCAGTTCGAGGGCGGCATGACGGCGGCGGTGCGGGTGCTGTCCGGCGTCCAGCCGGTCACCTACCACCCCGACCACTCCCGCCCCGAAAGCCCCCGCATCCGCACGCTGGGGGAGGAAATCGCCCGCATCGTCCGCGGCCGGGCGGCCAACCCCAAGTGGATCAGGGGCGTCATGCGCCACGGCTACAAGGGCGCCTTCGAGATGGCGGCGACGGTCGATTACCTGTTCGCCTTCGCCGCCACGGCACACTGCGTGTCGGACCACCATCTTGACGCCATATTCGACGCCTATCTCGGGGATGACGAGGTACGGCGCTTCCTGGCCGAGCACAACCCGGCCGCCCTGCGCGAAATGGCCGACCGCTTCGACGAGGCGCTCCGCCGCGGCCTGTGGCGCTCGCGCCGCAACGACGTGGCAGAGGTGATCGGCACCATAACACGGGAAACGACGCCATGACCGACCAGACCCCCGACCTGCCGGACGACCAGCCCGAGGATCTGAACCAGCGCCACCGGCAGAAGATGGCCAAGAAAAAGGCCATCCGCGACAAGATCATGGCCGAGAAGACGGCGCAGAAGGGCCTGCTGATCGTCACCACCGGCGCCGGCAAGGGCAAGTCCACCGCCGCCTTCGGCATGGCGCTGCGCTGCGTCGGCCACGGCATGAAGGTGGGCGTGGTGCAGTTCATCAAGGGCGCCATGGACACCGCCGAACGCGAGGTGCTGTCGCGCTTCGACGATCTGGTCGAGTTCAAGGCCATGGGCGAAGGCTTCACCTGGGAAACCCAGGACCGCGAGCGCGACATCGCCGCCGCCCGCCGCGCCTTCGAGGTGGCCAGGGCGTGGCTTGCCGATCCGGCTTACGCCATGGTCATCCTGGACGAAATGAACGTGGTGCTGCGCTATGGCTACCTGCCGCTGGACGAGGTTCTGGCGGTGCTGGCAGCGCGGCCGCCCCACCAGCACGCCGTGCTCACCGGCCGCAACGCGCCGGAAGAGCTGATCGAGCAGGCCGACCTGGTGACGGAAATGAAGCTGGTGAAGCATCCCTTCCGGTCGGGCGTGAAAGCGCAGGCCGGTATCGAGTTCTGAGCGTTGTCGAAATGAACGACCGCTCGCGAGGAGGCAAGACAACGATGTTCGTGCGCGCACTCACCCTTTCGCTGGCCCTGGCGCTGGGCACGGCGGTGATCGCCCCGCCGCCGGCGGTGGCGCAGGGCGTCCAGCAGGATCTGGCGGATGCCCGCTCGACGCTCAACCAGTCCATCTCGGCCGTCTATGCGGTCCGCTCGGACGCCAACTTCCAGGCCAACTTCGAGCGCTACCTGCACCGCGCCAAGGGCGTGCTGATCGTGCCGAGTTTCCTGAAGGGCGGCTTCATCATCGGCGGCTCCTACGGCAACGGCCTGCTGATGACCCGCGACCGCAACGGCGCCTTCTCCGCCCCGGCGTTCTACACCATGGGCGGCGGCTCGCTCGGCCTGCAGATCGGCGGCCAGTCGGCGCAGATGGTGTTCCTGATCATGACCGACCGCGGCCTGACCTCGCTGATGAACGACGAGTTCAAGGTCGGCGCCGGCGTCGGCGTCACCTTCGTCACCGAGGGCGCCAACCTGGAGGCGGCCACCACCTCCAACCTGTCCAACGACATCCTGGCCTTCGCCCGCGCCAAGGGTGCCTATGGCGGCGCCACCATCGACGGCGCCGTCATCAAGCCGCGCCACGACTGGAACCAGGCCTTCTACGGCCGCGGCGCGACGCCCAAGGCCATCGTGCTCGACCGCCGCTTCCCGAACCCGGAAGCCGAACCGCTGTGGGAAGCGCTGACCATCCGCCAGCTGCAGGGCGGCGCGCCCTACGCCGGCCAGGCGCAGCCGCAGGGCCAGCAGCCGCAGCAGCAGTACGGCCAGCCGCAGCCGCTGACGCCGCAGCAGCAGCCCATGGCCGGCGGCGGCGATCCGCAGTCGGGCATCATCGGCGCCCGTCCGGTGCAGCCGGGCGACACGGCGCCGGTGGAAGGCATGGCGCCGGAGCCCATGGACGCCCCCGGCGGCTACGCCACCACCCCCGCCCCGGCCGCCACCGGCGCCCCCACCCGCCTGACGCCGGGCGGCGTGCAGAGCGAATCGCTCGCCCCGCCGCCGGTGCAGTGACGGGGTAGCGCGGTGGCGCGGGGGGATCGCACGCCGGCCCTGATGTTCCAGGGCACCGGATCGGACGTCGGCAAGAGCCTGCTGGTGGCGGGCTTCTGCCGGCTGTTCGCCCGCCGCGGCCTGCGGGTGCGCCCGTTCAAGCCGCAGAACATGAGCAACAATGCCGCCGTCACCCCCGACGGCGGTGAGATCGGCCGCGCCCAGGCGCTGCAGGCCCGCGCCTGCGGCATCGCCCCCAGCCGCCACATGAACCCGGTGCTGCTGAAGCCGCAGACCGACGTCGGCGCCCAGGTGGTGGTGCAGGGGACCGTGCTCGCCAATGCCGGTGCCCGCGACTACTTCCGCCTCAAGCCCTCGCTGCTGCCGGCGGTGCTGGACAGCTACGCCACCCTTGCCGCCGAAGCCGATCTGGTGCTGGTGGAAGGCGCCGGCAGCGCGGCGGAGGTCAACCTGCGCGCCGCCGACATCGCCAACATGGGCTTCGCCGAGGCCGCCGACCTGCCGGTGGTGCTGGTGGGCGACATCGACCGCGGCGGCGTGCTGGCGCAGATCGTCGGCAGCCACGCCCTGCTGCCGGCGGCGGAACGGGCGCGGGTGGTGGGCTACCTCATCAACAAGTTCCGCGGCGACCCGGCACTGTTCACCCCGGCGCTCGACATCATCGGCGGGCAGACCGGCTGGCCGTCGCTCGGCGTGCTGCCGTGGTTCGCCCGCGCCAGCGACCTGCCGGCGGAGGACGCCATGGCGCTGGACCAGCGGCGCGGTGCGGCGGGGGGCGGCGGCGGGCGGGTGAGGGTCGCCGTGCTGCGCCTGTCGCGCATCGCCAACTTCGACGATTTCGACCCGCTCGCCGCCGAGCCGGACGTGGCGCTCACCTGGGTGCAGCCGGGGCAGGCCATCCCCGGCGATGCCGACGTGGTGATCCTGCCCGGCTCCAAGGCGACGCTGGCCGACCTTGCCTTCCTGCGGGCGCAAGGGTGGGACATCGACCTTGCCGCCCACCTGCGGCGCGGCGGGCGCATCCTCGGCATCTGCGCCGGCTACCAGATGCTCGGGCGCAGAGTGTGCGACCCGGAGGGCATCGAGGGTCCGCCCGGCGAGGCACCGGGGCTCGGGCTGCTCGACGTCGAGACGGTGATGCGCGGCCCCAAGACCCTGCGCGAGGCGGCGGGAACGGACGCGGCCTCGGGCCTCGCCGTCAGCGGCTACGAGATGCACATGGGCAAGACCACCGGCCCCGACCTCGCCCGCCCCTGGCTGCGGTTGGGGGACGGGCCGGACGGGGCCGTCTCCGCCGACGGGCGGGTGCGCGGCTGCTACCTGCACGGCCTGTTCGCAGCCGACGCCTTCCGCCGCCACCTGCTCGGCCTGGAGGGGGCGGCGACGGTGGACTATGACGCCGGGGTGGAGGCGGCGCTGGACGCGCTCGCCGACCACCTGCAGGCCCATGCCGACCTGCCGGCGCTGGAGCGGGCGGCGGGGCTTTAGGCCGCCCCGGACGGCGACGGCCGCACCAGACGCGGCACTGCCGCCGTCAGCACCGCCGCCACGGCCAGCGCCGCCGCCACCGCGGCGATGATCGGCGGCCATGTCATCGGCCGGAACACGCCGAGGCCGACGATCACCCCCAGGGCCGGCAGATCAAGGAAGTGGGTGAAGGCGGCCAGCCGGCTCGCCCGCGCCGCCGCCAGGGCCGGATCATCGGTGCGGCTGAGCCGCCGCAGCCGGCGGAAGGCGAGCCGGGTGATGGTATTGCCCTCGATGAACTCCAGCGCGAACAGGACGATCATCGCCAGCAGCCACGGCTGGTCGAGCACGGCGGCGCCATGGAAGACCGCCGTCATGGCGGCCCCGGCGGCCGCCAGCACCAGGGCGCCCGGCACCACCAGGGCATCGTAGCACCGCGCCACCAGCGCCGCCGCCTCGGCAAAGGCGGCAGCATCGCGGCTGCGGCGGCCGTGCAGGTCGGCCATGAACACCGCCAGCAATCCGCCACCCATGAGCAGCACGCCGACGAGATGGGCGAAGCGCAGCAGCTCGTAAGTCATGGCCGGGCGCCCCGGACCGGGGCTGTGGCGACGGCGGCGGCGCGGCGGCGCGGGCGGACCACCGACAGGCCGACCACCGCCAGCAGCAGCACCAGGTTGAGGGTGCCGAAGATGTCCTCGCGGGCGATCAGCGCCTCGGTCGGCGCGCCGGCGGCCGCAGCGGCGGCGATCTCACCGCCCAGCGGCAGCAGCACCAGCAGGCCGTTGGCGGCGATCAGCGGCACCAGGGCCAGCTTGACCTTCAGCCACAGCGGCCACGGGCGCGGCAGCCGGCGGGCGAGCAGGCCGCCGCTCACCCCCAGCAGCCCCATGCCGGGCAGGATGAGGCTCCAGGTGGTGGTGTCCTTCAGGGCCATCAGGGCGGCGAAGTCCGGTGCCGCCGGATCGGCGACGGCGGCCATCAGCACATGCAGGAAGGCGCTGCCGACGACGGCGGCAAGGGCAAGCAGATGAACGGTGAGCAGGGCGGAGCGCATGGCGCGGGTCCTTCCACGGGTGGGCAATGGCAAAAGCCTGCCATGGCATTGTCTGCTATGCCATGTATTTTGACGAGCGCCGTGAAGATCCTTGCCTTGGCAGGCATTTGCCGCCACCCTGACCCCATGCAGACCACCCCGCCGCCCTGGACCATCCCCCGCGACTCGGCCGACGCCTTCGCCGTCGAGGACAGCATGGGGTTCGTGGTCAATCGCCTCGCCCGCCTGTTCGCCGCCGCCCTGCAGGAGCGTCTGGCACCGCTGAACCTCACCACCGGCGCCTTCCCGGTGCTGCTGGCGCTGTGGGCGGAAGACGGGATCAGCCAGCGCACCATCGCCCAGCGCCTGCCGCTGGACGAAACCACGCTGGTGCGCACCCTCGACCGCATGGAGCGCGACGGCCTCGTCCACCGCGCCCGCGACACCGCCGACCGCCGCCGCATCGTGGTGCGCCTGACCGACCACGGCCGCAGCCTGAAGGAGCCCGCCCTGGCCGCCGCCGAGGCGGTCAATGCGGTGGCGCTGGGCGGCCTCGCGCCCGATACCACCGATGCCGTACGCGACGCCATGCGGCGGATGGTGGCCGCCCTGGCGGCGGACACAGCTTGACGCCGCCGGCCGCCACCGCCACCTGAAGGGCGGACAGCGGCGCACGGACACAGAGGAGGAGCGGGTGTCGGATCAGCTCAACGTCTTCGGAGACCCCATCGAACCGTGCAGCACCAGCCCGCGCACCGGGTTCTACCGCACCGGCTGCTGCGAGACGGGACCGGAAGACCTCGGCCTGCACTTGATCTGCGCGGTGATGACGGCCGACTTCCTCGCCTTCAGCAAGCGCGCCGGCAACGACCTGTCGACCCCGCGCCCGGAGTTCGGCTTCCCCGGCCTCAAGCCCGGCGACCGCTGGTGCCTGTGCGCCGGCCGCTGGCGCGAAGCCCATGACGCCGGCATGGCGCCGCAGGTGATGCTGAAAAGCACCCACGAGGAAGCCCTGGCGGTGATCCCGCTCGACGTGCTGAAGCAGTACGCGCTGGACCTGACGTGAGGGGGTGACGGCACTGCCCCTTAGTGTGTAGGATACACACAGCGGGATCGGGAGGGGCGGAATGGACAGCCGGGAGGTCATCCGGCGGCTGGAGGCCGATGGCTGGGTGCTGGCGCGCGTCAAGGGCAGCCACCACCACTATGTTCATCCGGTGAAGCCCGGCATCACCACCGTTCCGCACCCGAAGAAGGACCTGAAGGTCGGCACCCTGCGAAGCATCGAAAAGCAGGCCGGCCTGTCGTTGCGCTAGCCGCCCGAGCAGGAGTTTGACCACACCATGCGCGCCCAGTACGTCGGCATCGTCGAGCAGGATGAGACGCCGGGATACTCCATCTTCTTCCCGGACTTCCCGGGCTGCGTCAGCGCCGGCGACACCATCCAGGAAACCGTGGAGATGGGCCGCGAGGCACTGACCGGCCACATCGCCCTGATGGCCGAACTGGGCCAGCCGGTGCCGCCGCCAACGCCGCTGGATGCCATCACCGTCGATGCCGATGTGACCGAAGCCGTCCGCGTGCTCATCGAGGTCGGTGTGCCGGGGCGCGTCAAGCGCATCAACATCACGCTGGACGAGAACCTGATCGAGGAGATCGACCGCGTGGCCGGCGACGGCCGCCGCTCCGCCTTCCTGGCCGACGCCGCCCGCCTCGCCCTCGCCGCCCATCGCACAGCCTGACGGCCGGCCAGCAGCAGAAAGGGGCGACCCATAGGCCGCCCCTTCCTCCACTGACACTGCGGGACCGGTCAGCTGCCGATCTCGCCGCCGTCCTTCTTCACCACCGCGACCACCGACGGGCGGGGCGGCATGCCGTCGGCGAAGTCGGGCCAGCGGGTGGCCGGGTTCTCGAAGGTGGAGTCCTTCTCGTCGCCCGGGTGCTGCACGGCGACGAACAGCGTGGTGCTGTCGGGCGTGAAGCAGGGGCCGCACAGTTCGGCGCCCACCGGGGTGCGCAGGAAGTGCTTGGTCAGCGCCCGGCCGTGGCCTTCGGCTTCCGCCGCCCACACGCCGTCGGCGATGCCGGCCTTCGGCGCGCCGTCGGTGGCGATCCAGACGCGGCCCTTCTTGTCGAAGGCGACGTTGTCCGGGCAGGACAGCCAGCCGCTTTCGGTCAGCTCACCCTCGCCATACCGGGCGCCGTGGGCGGCGTCGGCCGGGTTGCCGGCGAGCAGGAACAGGTCCCACTTCGCTTCCTGGGCGGCGTGGTCGGCATCCTTGCCGCGGCCGCCGGCCGGAATGATCTCCAGCACATGGCCGTGGGCATTGGCGGCGCGCGGGTTGGTGGCGTCGACGCCGTCGTCCTTGCGCTTGGTGTTGTTGGTCAGCATGACGAAGACCGTGCCGGTCACCGGGTTCGGCTCGACGTCTTCCGGCCGGTCCATGGGGGTGGCGCCCAGCAGGTCGGCGGCGCGGCGGGTCTCGATCAGGATGTCGGCCTGATCCCTGAAGCCGTTCTCGGCGGTCAGCGGGCCGACGCCGTGCACCAGCGGCATCCAGGTGACGCTGCCGTCCTGGTCGAACTTGGCGACGAACAGGGTGCCGTCGTCCAGCAGGCCGTCGTTGGCCTTGCGGTCCTGCAGGTTGACCTTGCCGTTGGAGACGAATTTGTAGACGTATTCAAAGCGCTCGTCGTCGCCCATGTAGACGACCAGACGGCCGTCCTTGTTCACCAGGCTGGTGGCGCCTTCGTGCTTGAAGCGGCCGAGGGCGGTGCGCTTCTTCGGCACGGCGGTCGGGTCGTACGGGTCGAATTCCACGATCCAGCCGTAGCGGTTGGGCTCGTTCGGCTCCTTGGCGATGTCGAAGCGGTCGTGGAACTTGGGCCAGGCGTACCAGGGCTTGTCGCTGATGCCATAGCGCTTGTGGTTGCCGGCCTCGGCGCCGGCGCTTTCCGGCGTGCCGCCGAAGTAGCCGTGGAAGTTCTCCTCGCCCGACATCACCGTGCCCCACGGCGTTTCGCCGCCGGCGCAGTTGTTGAGCGTGCCGATGACCTTGGTGCCGCTGGCGTCGGCGCCGGTCTTCAGGCGGGCGTTGCCGGCCACCGGACCGACCACCACCGTCTGGCTATCGAGGCCGTTGATGCGGCGGGCGTATTTGCTGTTCTCGACCACGCCCCAGACGCCGCTCTCGCGCTTGACCTCGATCACCGACATGCCATGGGCGGCCAGTTCGATGTCGATCTGGTCCTTGGTCTGCTTGTCCAGGTCATCGGGGCCGATGCCGGCGAACATCAGCTGGCGGTCGGTGTACTCGTGGTTGACGACCAGCAGGCCGTGATCGGAGTTCTGCGAGCCGGCCGGCAGCGGGAAGAAGCCGATGTAGTCGTTGTTGTAGCCGAACTGCTTCTTCTGCGCCTCGGCCGACAGGGCGTTGACGTCAAACGCCGGCGCGCCGGCTTCCACCGCGTCGCCCCAGCGGATGACGATCTGCGCGTCATAGCCTTCCGGCACGTGGAACTCGGGGTCATAGCCGTGGGGGATCGGCTTGAAGGTCAGGCTCGACTGCTGCGCGGCCAGCGCCTCGCGGCTGACCGAGGCACCGATGGCGCCGCCGACGGTGGCGACGGCGGCGGCGGCGGTCAGGCCCTTGAGGGCGGCGCGGCGGCTGAAGCGGGCGGCGATCAGGTCGCCGATGGTGGGCACGGCCGGCACGTTGACGCCTTCGTCCTGGCTGGCGTCATAGGAGCGGGCGGAAAGATCGGGGGTGTCGCTCATGGGAGACTCGTTCCGGGGATGGGAGGAAGATCGCCCAGAACTTTATGGAGCCCGCCCCGATTTTCCCGTGAAAGTTCAATGGCGGCAGCTTTGCGGAAATGTTTCAACCACCCCCTGGCGTCAGTTCTTGTCCTCGCCCATGGACATGATCCCCACCCCCATGCCGACCGAGCCGAAGGTCACGAACAGCCCGAAGAACAGCAGGATGAGGTAAAGCACGGTGTTGTCACTGGCCCACGCCAGCGTGCGGATGCCGCCCAGGTCGGTGGCCAGCACCAGCCCGCCGAACAGAAATCCGCCGAAGGTGCCGTAGAGCAGGTGCTTGAGCAGGAAGTCGATGGCCTTGCGCTCGTGCGGGTTCAACGGCATGGCGGGCTCCTGGCTCCGGGAAGGGGGACGCGCCGACAGCATGGCGGCGGCGCGTCCGGCGGTCATTGCGAACGGTCAGTCGGCGGCGTCGTGCCAGCTGGAGGCCGAGCCGGTGGTGGCATCGAAGCTGCCATCCTGCTCCGGCGGGCAGCCGAGCGCGGTCATCAGCGCCGCCACCTGCGCCACCGCCGCCTCCGCCGCCGCCACATCGGTGGAGCGGGCGACGATGGAGGTGCCGATGCGGGTGCCGCGCACGAAAGGATAGCTGCCGATCTCCACCGTCGGGAAGGCATCCTGGATGCTGCCGAGCCCCTCGGCGACGTCGCCTTCGCGGATATAGGCCGTCACCGCCCGGCTGTGAACCGGCGCCCCGCCCGCCAGCTGATGTTTCACCGAGTCCAGCATGGCGCTGGCGATGCGAGGCACGCCGGCCATGACGAACACGTTCTCCACCCGGAAGCCCGGCGCGTGGCTGACCGGGTTGTCGATCAGCGCCGCCCCCACCGGAATGCGCGCCATGCGCAGGCGGGCGGCGTTCAGCCCCTCCGGCCCGTAATGCTCGCGCAGGCGGCGCTCGGCCTCGGGGCTGACCTCCACCGCCAGACCGAAGGCGGCGGCGATGCAGTCGGTGGTGATGTCGTCGTGGGTGGGGCCGATGCCGCCGGTGGTGAAGACATAGGTATAGGCCGCCCGCAGGGCGGTGACGGCGGCGACGATGGCATCGGCGTCGTCGGCGATCATCCGCACCTCGCGCAGGCGCACGCCGCGCTCGCCCAGCACGGTGGCGAAGGCCTGCACGTTGGCGTCGCGGGTGCGGCCGGACAGCACCTCGTTGCCGATCACCAGCAGGGCGGCGGTGACGGTGGGGGACGCGGGGGCATCGGCGGGCATGGCGGCTCCTTGCTCCTTACGGCTGGCGACTGACGGCGGACCCGGGCGCGGCGGCGCTGACAGGGCGGGACGGCGCTGCTATGGTCCTTGCGGAAACTTCGGAGAGTCCCGTCGCATGACCGTCCCCGGCCGCGCGGCCGCAGTTGTGGTGCTCGGCACCTTATATGCGCTATGCCCCGCCGTGATGCCAGCGCCGGCCGCCGCCGCCACGCGGGAGCCGGTCACCAGCCTCGCCCCGGCCGCCTCCGCCGAGGTGCGGGAGGCGCAGACGCTGCTGCTGGAACTGGGGCTGTGGGAAGGCGAGCCCGACGGCATCGGCGACGACGCCTTCCGCCGCGCCGTGCAGGCCTTCCAGCGCCACATCGGCCGCCCGGCCAGCGGCGACCTGGATGCCGAGACCCTGGGCGCCCTGCGCACCCGCGCCGATGCCGCCCGCACCGCCCGCCGGCTCGACAACGCCCGCGCCGAGGAAGCCGCCGAGGCCGCCGCCGCCATTGCCGCGGCGCCGGAACTGGCCGCCCGCCTCACCCGCCGGCCGGAGGACGGACGCGCCGACGCCGCCCGCAACCTCGCCCCCTGCCGCACCGCCCCCACCGCCGCCTGCCTGCTGCACGAGGCGCGGGAAACCGCCAAGGGCATCAGCGACGTCGAACTGCGCGACTGGGTGCTGCTCGATATCGCCGCCGGCCTGACGCTGGAGGAAGGGGCCGACGCCCTGTGGCCGGCCCTGCGCCTGACCACCGACCCCCGCGCCGTGTTCGGCGGCCTGCGCCGGGTGGCGGTGGCGGCGGCGGGCGCCGGTCGCGACGACCTGGCGCTGCAGCTGGCGGCGCTGGAAGAAGCCCTGCCGCGCGAGGCCCTGCGCACCTGGACCGCCCTCGCCGACACCCTTTCCCGCCGGGCGCCGCCGCCGGCCGGCGCCGTGGCCCGGGTGGAAGCGGCGGCCGACCGTCTGCTGGCGACGGTGCCGGCCCCCGACCGCCGGGCCGCCCTGCTCGCCCTCGGCCGGGCGGCCCA